>NZ_JBEXCS010000084.1:0-43599 GCF_040605395.1 Streptomyces sp. NPDC005648
TGGCGTTGATTTTTGGCACGCTGTTGAGTTCTCAAGGAACGGTCGCTTCCTTTGTACTCACCCTCTCGGGCTTTCCTCCGGGCGCTTCCCTTCGGCGTTCCAAACTCTATCAGTGTTTTTCCGTCTCCCTGACCACCCTCCTGCAGGCATGCAGAAGACGACCCCGGGATAGGATCTGACAAGTTTGGGTGCTGCTGAGCAAGGACGCTCGATCGCGTCGCTCGGCCTCAAGCAGGAGTACGACTGTACACGGGGCCCGGAAGCCGGAGCAAATCCATTGGGCTGGTGGTCTAGACCTCTAGCCGGTATGTTTCGTGCGGTACCGCCACTTCGGGTGACATACCCTGCTGCACAGTGCGCCGTTCGCGACGGACAGTGACGGCTCCGCTCTGAATCTCCACCTCTGGGAGGCTTCCCATGACCACCGTGACGTCCCCTCTGGCAGGACGCGCCATCGGACTGGCTGCCGTGCCTGACCCGGTCTTCTCCGGGGCCATGGTCGGCCCGGGCACCGCGATCGACCCCGTGCGTGAGCCTTCCGAGGCGGTCTCGCCCGTGGACGGAGTGATCGTCTCTCTGCACCCGCACGCTTTCGTGGTCGTGGACGAGGAGGGTCACGGCGTCCTCATTCACCTCGGTATCGACACCGTGCAGCTCAACGGCGAGGGTTTCGAGCTGCTGGTGAACAAGGGCGACACCGTGACGCGTGGTCAGAGTGTGGTCCGCTGGAACCCGGCCGCCGTGGAGGCCGCCGGCAAGTCCGCAGTGTGCCCCGTCGTGGCGCTCGAGGCCTCGGCCGAGGCTCTCTCCGATCTCCGTGACAGCGGTGAAGTGAAGGCCGGCGACAGTCTCTTCGCCTGGAAGTGACGTCACAGCCGTCGTATGACGGCACGTACGACAACCACAGCGGCGGCGGGACCCGCCGCACTATCGGAGACGGGTGAGATGGAGACAACGCTGCGAGGCGTCGGCGTGAGCCACGGTGTGGCGATCGGCGAGGTTCGGCACATGGGAACGGCGGTACTGGAGCCGCCTGCCAAGCAGATCCCGGCAGAGGACGCCGAGCGTGAGCAGGGACGTGCACGCAAGGCCGTGGAGGCGGTGGCGGCCGACCTGATCGCGCGCGGCAATCTGGCGGGGGGCGAGGCCCAGGCGGTGCTCGAGGCGCAGGCCATGATGGCCCAGGACCCCGAGCTGATGGCGGATGTGGAGCGCCGTATCGCTGTCGGGAGCACTGCGGAACGGGCCGTGTACGACGCGTTCGCCGCGTACCGTGCCCTGCTGGCCGGTGCCGGTGAGTACCTCGCGGGTCGGGTGGCCGACCTGGACGACGTGCGGAATCGTATCGTCGCCCGGCTGCTCGGAGTTCCTATGCCCGGTGTACCGGACAGCGACGAGCCGTACGTCCTCATCGCCCGTGACCTCGCGCCGGCCGACACCGCGCTGCTGGACCCGACCCTGGTGCTCGGTTTTGTCACCGAGGAGGGTGGGCCGACCAGCCACAGCGCGATCCTGGCCCGGGCGCTCGGTGTTCCGGCCGTGGTGGCGCTGCCGGGCGCGGGCGAGCTCGCCGAGGGCACGGTGATCGCCGTGGACGGCAGCACGGGCGAGATCTTCGTGAACCCGAGCGCCGAGAAGAAGGCGCAGCTGGAGACCGCGGCTGCGGAGCGGAAGGCCGCGCTCTCCGCGTCCACCGGGCCCGGTGCCACCTCCGACGGGCACAAGGTGCCGCTGCTCGCCAACGTCGGCGGTCCTGCGGATGTGCCGGCGGCGGTGGAGGCCGGTGCCGAGGGCGTCGGTCTGTTCCGTACCGAGTTCCTTTTCCTTGACGACAGCAAGAACGCCCCGTCCGAGGAGAAGCAGATCGGCGCCTACCGGCAGGTGCTGGAGGCGTTTCCCAAGGGTCGTGTGGTCGTACGTGTGCTGGACGCCGGCGCGGACAAGCCGCTGGACTTCCTGACCCCGGCGGACGAGCCCAACCCGGCCTTGGGCGTGCGCGGTCTGCGGACTCTGCTCGACCACCCGGAGGTGCTGCGGACCCAGCTGACCGCGCTGGCGAAGGCGGCCGAGGGTCTGCCGGTCTACCTTGAGGTCATGGCGCCGATGGTGGCGGACCGTGCCGATGCCAAGGCGTTCGCCGATGCCTGCCGTGAGGCGGGGCTGCGGGCGAAGTTCGGGGCGATGGTGGAGATCCCGTCGGCCGCGCTGCGGGCCCGGTCGATCCTGCAGGAGGTCGAGTTCCTGTCGCTGGGGACCAACGACCTCGCGCAGTACACCTTCGCCGCCGACCGTCAGGTGGGTGCGGTGTCCCGGCTGCAGGACCCGTGGCAGCCCGCGCTGCTCGACCTGGTGGCGCTGTCGGCGGAGGCGGCGAAGGCCGAGGGCAAGAGCTGTGGTGTCTGTGGTGAGGCCGCGTCCGACCCGTTGCTCGCGTGTGTGCTGACCGGTCTTGGTGTCACCTCCCTTTCGATGGGTGCGGCGTCGATTCCCTATGTCCGGGCGACGCTCGGCAAGTACACGCTGGCCCAGTGCGAGCGCGCTGCGGCGGCGGCGCGGGCCACGGAGAGTGCCGAGGAGGCGCGCAACGCGGCTCAGGCGGTGCTGTCCGGCGAGTAGTCGCCGGACCGGCTGTTTCTTGAGGGGCGCTCCACCCGCGGGTGGAGCGCCCCTTCGCATGGAGCGCCCTTTCGCGTGCTCAGTGGTGGTGGCCGGGGTTCTGTCCTTCCTCACCCAGGTCTGGCGGTACGCAGTAGTCGACGTCGGATTCGGGGGAGATCAGGTCTCCGGATTCGATGTCGGTGCAGTAGGCGTCGAACACCTCGCCCGCGGTGAGGGGTTGCAGACCCTCACCGCGCAGGCGCCAGCCGTAGACCCGGTCGGTGCTCCCGGGAGCGCTGGTGCGCATGACGATGCCGCCCGGGCTCCGGGTGGCGATGCCGAGCGCGAGGACCGTGGTGAATTCGAGGGCTTCGGCTTCGTCGAGTCGCAGGGCGCCCTCCTCGTCCTCGTCCGCGTGGAGGACGGAGAGGAGGGCTTCCGGGGTGGCCGTGACACTGCAGACGAGGTGTCGGTTGCCCGGTCCCGCCGTGTCGAGGATGCGGACGACGAGGCCGGACGCCCGGGTGAACGCGGCGCGGCCGATGTCCTCACCGCAGGAGGCACAGGCGCCGAGCCTGGCCAGGAGTGTGGAGGCGTACTCCCAGGTGGCCTGTCGGACCGCTTCGTCGACCAGGACGGGGACGAGGTCGGTCAGGGGTTGGCCCTGGTAGGCCACGGTCGGGCCCGTGGTCGCCAGTTCGGCGGTGAAGCGTGTGCGGCTGGACGGGATGTCGGGGTCGAGGCCTGTCTCCGCGCAGAACTCGGCGTACTCCTGCGGGTCGAAGAGGGCCACTGTGGTGTGGGTGCCCTGGGCGGCGCGGGTCTTGAGGACGGCCTCGACCTGTTGCAGATAGGTCCGGTGGTCGTCGAAGGTGAAGCTGCGGTAGCGCCGCATGGCTCGGAAGTCGTGTTCGTCGGTGAGCAGGCCGATGGTTCCGGCGATTTCCCGGCGCAGGACGCGCCGCATGGTCTGGTGGTCGGTGTCCGCCATGATTTCCCCCTGTGCACAGTCGATCAATGCTCACTCACAGTAACCGGCGGCACTGACAACGGCTCGGACGGGGCGATCACGGACCATGCGGTGCTGGAACTCGTCAGGCGCGCTTGCGGGCCAGGTCCTCGTAGAAGTGGAGCAGGTCGAGGTTGTCGATGGAGCCCGGGTTGACCGCCTTCTCCAGGGGCGCTCCCTGGAGAAGGCGTTTGACGGGGACCTCGATGCGCTTGCCGGTGAGGGTGTGCGGGACGCCGGGGACCTCGATGATCTCGTCCGGTACGTGGCGTGGGGAGAGCTGCTCGCGGATGGTCTGCTTGATGCGGCCGAGGAGGGCCTCGTCCAGGGTGGCGCCGGGGGCCAGGTGGACGAAGAGGGGCATCCAGTAGCCGCCGTCGGGCTGTTCGATGCCGATGACCAGGGATTCCTTGATCTCCGGGAGGCGTTCGACGGCTTCGTAGATGTCCGCCGAGCCCATGCGCACGCCCTGGCGGTTGAGGGTCGAGTCGGAGCGGCCGTGGATGACGACCGAACCACGGGAAGTGACGGTGATCCAGTCGCCGTGGCGCCAGACGCCGGGATAGGTGTCGAAGTAGCTGTCGTGGTAGCGGCTGCCGTCCGGGTCGTTCCAGAAGCGGATCGGCATCGATGGCATGGGGTTGGTGACGACCAGCTCGCCCACCTCGTCGACCAGCGGTTTGCCGCTGGGGTCCCAGGACCGCAGATCGGTGCCGAGGCCGGGGGCCTGGAGTTCGCCGATGTACACCGGGAGGGTCGGTACGGCGCCGGCGAAGCAGGAGCACACGTCCGTGCCGCCGCTGACGGAGGCGATCCACAGGTCGTCGCGGACCTCGTCGTGGAGCCAGCGGAATCCGTCGGGCGGCAGCGGTGATCCGGTGGTGGCGACGCACTTCACCTCGGAGAGGTCGAAGTCGCGCGCGGGGTGGACGCCGGCCTTGCGGCAGGCCATGACGTAGGCCGCCGAGGTGCCGTAGAGGGTGGCTCCGGTGCGTTCGGCGATGCGCCACTGGGCGCCGGTGTCCGGGTAGCCCGGGCTGCCGTCGTAGAGCACGATCGTCGTCCCGGTGAGCAGCCCGGAGACGAGGAAGTTCCACATCATCCAGCCGGTGGACGTGTACCAGAAGAAACGGTCCTCTGGGCCGAGGTCGCAGTGGAGGCCGAGTTGCTTGAGGTGCTCGACCAGGATGCCCCCCTGGGACTGGACGATGGCCTTGGGGAGGCCGGTGGTGCCCGAGGAGTAGAGCACCCAGAGCGGGTGCTCGAAGGGGACCTGCTCGAAGACGGGCTCGGTGTCCGCACCCGTGAGGGCGGACCATTCCAGGGCGCCTTCGGGGGCGTCCGTGCCGAGGAGCGGGATGTGTACGACGGCGCGCAGCGTGGGCAGTTCGCGGCGCAGTTCGGCGACGATCTCGCGGCGGTCGTGCTCCTTGCCGCCGTAGCGGTATCCGTCGACGGTGAACAGGACGACCGGTTCGACCTGCTGGAAGCGGTCCAGGACGCTGCGGGCGCCGAAGTCGGGCGCGCAGGACGTCCAGACGCCACCGACGGCGGCCGTGGCGAGCAGGGCGACGACGGCCTGCGGAACGTTCGGGAGGTAGCCGCTGACGCGGTCGCCGGGGCGTACGCCGAGGGCGCGGAGTTCGGCGGCCAGGGAGCCGACCTGGCGGCGGAGTTCCGACCAGGTGACGGGGCGCGGTTCGTGGGTCTCGTCGACATACAGGAGGGCCGGTTCGTCCGCGCGGGTGGCGGCGGCGCGCAGGGCGTGCTCGGCGTAGTTCAGGGTCGCGCCGGGGAACCACTGCGCCCCCGGCATCGAGCGGTCGCCGAGTACGCGCGCGTAGGGCGTCGAGAAGCGTACGTCGAACCACTCCGTGACGGCTTTCCAGAAGGTGTCCAGCTCGTCGACGGACCAGCGGTGCAGTGCCGCGTAGCCGCCCTCGGCGGGGGCGCCGTGGTGCTGGGCCGCCCAGGCCTGGAACTTCGTGACCTGAGCCTGTGCGATACGTTCCGGATCTGGCTGCCAGAGCGGCTGGGGGTTCACGGTCGACATGGGGCGGCTCCCGGACTGTGCGCGTCGTGTGCGTCGGTCGCGCACGTGCTGGGTGTGCGCGTGACGCGGCTGACACGGACGATGCCATGTGATCGACTTCTACACCAGGGCGCGCCCCACATAGTCCTCGTCGTGAAGATGTGGTCCCAGCACGGGTGAACGGAAGTTGAACGACACGCGCGCGTGGGGCGGCAAATGGCAGGGTGAGCAGCATGGACGGTCGTGACCTGGTGCGTTCGATGAGGGTGGTCGGTTCTGTGGGGGCGGCCCAGAGGTTGCGTACCGTGCGGGCGGCATGGCGCAGGAGGCGCGCGGACGCGGGGGCCCTGCCGCCGCGTGGTGCGGAGCGCGCGCGGGTGCCCGGTCCGGTGCAGGAGGTGGAGCCGGGTCCGGGCGGCGGTGTGGTCCGGTTCAGCCGCTCGGAGCTGCGCGTCCTGGTCGCTGTCAACGGGGCGGTCTTCTGGGGCTGGGACGGGGCCGCTCCCGAGCCGTCGTACGCGCTCGCGGGCCGCTGCCCCGAACCGGATCCCCGCGCGGTCCTGGAGCCGGACAAGGACGGCGGCTGGCGGGTCGTGGCCGAGCGCGTGACGGTGACCGTCTCGCGGCATGGCGCGGTCGAGGTGCAGACGCCCGGTGGTGTGGTCCTGCGCCGGGATCTGCCGCCCCGGTGGTGGGAGCCGGTCGGGGGTGGGGACGCGCGGTGGATGCAGCGCTCGGAGGTGGCCGCCGACGCGCGGTTCTTCGGGCTGGGCGGGCGGGCGGCGGGCCCGCGGCTGCGCGAGGGGACGTACCGCTTGTGGAACACCGATCCGGGCGGTTCGTTCGCTCCCGGCGACGATCCGCTGTACATCACCATGCCGGTGCAGCTGGTGGTGGCCGACGCTGCTACGCATCTGGTGTTCCACGACACCTCCTGGGACGGCACGGTGACGCTGCGGGAGGGTGAGGAAGGGGCCGGTTCGGGGCACGACCGGGCGGGGACGAGTGAGCTCCGGGTGGACGGCGGGCCACTGCGCTGCTGGGTGATGGTGGGCACCCCCGCGCGCGTGCTGCTCGCCTGGGCGTCGCTGACGGGGGCGCCGGCGCTGCCGCCCGCCTGGGCACTGGGCCACCACCACGCGCGCTGGGGCTTCGGCAGTGAGCAGGAGGTGCGCCGGATCGTCGCGGGCTACCAGGAGCGGGAGCTGCCGCTCGACGCGGTCCATCTCGACATCGACCACTACGACGAGCACCAGGTGTTCACCGTCGACCAGGAGCGCTTCCCCAAGCTGCCGGTGCTGGCGGAGGAGTTGCGGCGGGACGGGATCCGGCTGGTGTCGATCGTCGACCCGGCGGTGAAGGCCGCCGAGGGCAACGCGGTGTACGACAGCGGGACCGGCCGGGACGCGTTCGTACGGGACGCTTCAGGACGGCTGGTGCGCGGGGTGGTGTGGCCCGGAGAGGCGGTTTTCCCGGACTTCACGCACGCGCGCGTGCGCGCGTGGTGGGGACGGCTCTACGAGGAGCGGCTCGCCCAGGGGTTCTCGGGTTTCTGGCACGACATGAACGAACCCACCTCGTTCACCGCCTTCGGGGAGTCGACGCTGCCGCGCTCGGCCCGGCACGCCCTGGAGGGCCGCGGAGGGGATCATCGCGAGGCGCACAACGTCTACGCCCTGTGCATGGCCCAGGCGGGCTACGAGGGACTGCGCGAGCTGGCGCCCAAGGAGCGGCCGTTCGTCTTCTCGCGCTCCGGCTGGGCCGGCATGCAACGCTACGGGGGGACCTGGTCCGGCGATGTGGCCACCGGCTGGCCGGGGCTGAAGGCTTCGCTGTCACTGGTCATGGGGCTCGGACTGTGCGGGGTGCCGTACTCCGGTCCGGACGTGGGCGGCTTCGACGGGAGTCCGTCGCCCGAGCTGTATCTGCGCTGGTTCCAGCTGGGCGCGTATCTGCCGCTGTTCCGGACGCACGCGAGCCTGCGGGCGGGCCGCCGGGAACCCTGGGAGTTCGGCGCCGAGGTGCTGGAGCACGCGCGCGTGGCGCTCGTCGAGCGCAGACGGCTGCTGCCGTACTTCGTGACGCTGGCGCATCTGGCCCGGCGTACGGGTGCGCCCTATGTGCGTCCGCTGTGGTGGGGCGCGCCCGAGGATCGTGCCCTGCGTGACTGCGAGGACGCCTTCCTGCTCGGCGACTGCCTGCTGGTGGCGCCGGTGCTCGATCCTGGTGCGGACCGGCGGGCGGTGCAGCTGCCGCGCGGACGCTGGTACGACACGGTCACGGAGCAGGTCTACGAGGGCCCGGCCCAGGTCCTCGTGGATGCCCCCTTGTCGCGGATTCCGGTGCTCGCGCGCGCGGGTGCCGTACTGCCCGTGCGCGGCGACGACGGAGGGGTGGAGCTGGAGGTGTGGGCTCCTGCCCGGGGCCGCTCCGGGGGCGGACTGGTGGTGCCGGACGGGGGCGACGGCTGGGACGAGCCGGAACTCGAGCGGTACGTCGCCCGTTGGAGGGGGCGGAGGCTGGTGGTGGAGCGGGAGGGTGAGGGCGGCCCGGTCGAGCCGCCCTACCCGGTGCGTGTGCGGGGGCTCGGGGAGGGCTGAGTTCAGATGTAGCGGCCCTCGAACCACGCGCGTACGGCCAGGGTGTGGAGGGGGAAGGCCAGTTCCTCGGGTCTGCGCAGGAGGTCCCAGCCCTCCGTCTCGTCCGTGGCGGCGGACTGCGGCAGGCCCTCGGCCGGGCGTTCCGGAAGGAGCCCGAACAGCAGGAGGTGCCCGTCGGGAGAGCTCATGGCGTCGACGAGCCGTACATCGCGGCTCGCCGCGTCGATGCCGGTCTCTTCCTTGAGCTCGCGGACGACGGCCTGCCGCCAGTCCTCGCGGTCGTCGAGGTAACCGCCGGGCAGCGCGATCCCCCCGCGCGCGGGAGCGATGGTTCGGGTGACGACGACCAGGGCCGTGCCCTTGGTGTCGTACACCGGCTGGAGCGCGACCGCCACCGGGAGCGGATTGCGGTAGGCCACGTGGTGGCAGGCCGGACAGGTGCGCGGCCAGCCGGAGACGCCCTCTCCGTAGGGCGCTCCGCAGCTCGAACAGTGTGAGTCGGGCGCGGAGTTGGGGGTGGAGGCTAGGTTTTCGGACACGAAGCGGAATGTATCCGATCACGGGGAGGACGTCTGCCGGGGGCGGCTCAATGGCCGCCGCTGAGCGATTTCCAGGACACGGGGAAGTCGAAGTAGGTGTCCGGGTAGGGCTCCGGCTTGTACGTGTAGTGCCACCACTCCTCGGCGAGGTTCACGAACCCCAGCCCCTCCAGGGTGCTCTTGAGCAGCAGCCGGTTGGCGCGCTGTTGTCCCTGGATGCGCGGGTCGAGGGTGTGCGCGAGGGTGTCGAAGCAGTTCGACTGTAAGGAAACACCAATACGTAGAACTCCGCCAAAGCCGCAGGTCTCAGCGCCGCCGTAGATGAAATGGAGCCCCGCCGGGCCGAGGCTTCCGGTCCTCGGCGCGCGGCGGGGCTGGTGGAACGCGGTCCACCCTTCTCCCGGAAGCGCCGCTTCAGTACCGTGCGCGCGGCATATTCCAAGGAAGGTCGAGTACACCCCGTGCGAATCCGTTCACAGGCGAACCTTCTGGATGGCCGAAAGCCGCCCCACCGCGGTCTTCCGGAACCTTGGCGGGGCGGCTGCTTTCGGAGTGGCCGCCGCGAAATACCTGACTACACATCAGAAAAAGCGTCACGGCTGACGCTGACATGTGAACACGCTGCGTCCAATTTTGTCGAGTGCCTCGCGACAACCCGAAATGGATCATCGACCGACGTCGCGAGTTGGGCGCCCGCATCCGCGACCTGCGCACCGACGCGGGCCACACTCAGGAACAGTTCGCGGAGATCACCAGCATCGATCGGCGCACTCTCCAGCGCATCGAGGCCGGCGAATCCGATCCCCGCTACGGCCATCTGCTCAGGATCGCCGCGGCTCTCAACCGAGAGATTTCCGCGCTCGGTGAGTGATGCCCAAGACCCCGCCCATCCGCCACGGGGGGAGGCAGACAGGCGGGGCCGTCTAGGGGGAACTGCATCAGAGGGACGCGCGCCATCGCCCTCGTGCGAGCCTGGTCTCTCCATCGGGGCGGATCAGGACCCTTGCGCCACGCACCGGTAGTTCTCCGTGCTGGAGCCAGTAGGAACGGATCTCATCGAGGCAGTCCCAGAGCCGGCTGGGACCGCCCTGGTGGACGAGCGTCGGACCGTCGCCATCGGAGCTGGCGCGGGCCCATGACCCATCCGGGTGCGCCATAACTGCGATCCGTCGCCCGTCAGGATCCTGGTACGCATGTTCGATTCCCGGAGTAGTGATCGCGAGCATCGAGTCGAGATCCCACGCGTTGGCCACGTCAACGACTGGGTACGGGCTGATGGTGATGTCTTCGCCCTCCATGTCGTGGGCGGCGGCGAGCAGGCTGGACGCGCCGGGCGCGTAGTCGTCTCCGTGCCGGGCGTGCATGAAGCCCGCTCGGCTCCACTCGACACGGCCTCTGGCACTGCCGTCCTCCCCCTTCTCTGCGGTGACGATGAGGGACGTCCCGGCGATGGTGGTGACCAGCCTTCCGCCGACACACAGTGCCGTCAGCCAGCTTTCGGGGACCGTACGGACGGCGACAGTGGCGACGATCCTGTCGAACTGCCCCGCGCGGGCCGGGAGGGGTCCGGTCGCGTCGACGGTGTGCACGGCGGGTTCGAGGCCGATCAGCGCCAGGCGCTCGCGGGCGGCTTCCACGAGGTATGGGTCGACGTCGACGCTCGTGACGGCTCCGCCCCCGAGCCGGGACGCAGCCAGTGCCGTCCCGTACCCGCTGCCGGTGCCGACGTCGAGGAGTTCGTCGCCGTCGTCGATGCGCGCATGCTGGAACATCTGCACGACGAGGCTGGGCAGCGTGGCCGATGAAGTAGGCCGGCCGATGGGGTTGTCGTCGGGCTTGGCCCGATCCGCGTGCAGATCTCCGACGCGAGTGATGAGCGACCGGTCGTCGTACGCGGCAGCGAACCACACCTGTTCGTTGAGCGGTTCGCACAGGACCCACCGGCCAGACCCGGCTTCCCACCACTGCGGGATGAAGATGTGTCGCGGTGTACCAGCCACCAGCCTGCGCCACCGGGACGACCGGTGGGTGACACGGTCGGCCAGCTTCGCGGCGTGGGGTTCCCAGTTCACGCGGTCACTCCGAGACTCAGCGCGGGCGGCGGGGCGTAGTAGGCAGGATCGCACGCCTCAGTACTCGCGGGGTCGCAGTCGCCGGAGTCGTCCGGCGTGCACGCAGCGCGCGGCGCGGGGACGGCGTCGGTCAGATGCTGCCAGCGGTCGCTGCCCAGGATGGCGGCGAGAGGCTGCTCACGGACGTTCCCGGCGACGAGGAACCGCGACAGGATGCAGCCCGACACGGCACCATCCGGGTCGACGGAGACGCGGTAGCGGAAGCAGTTTCCGCACAGCTCTGAGGTACTCGGGATAGAGGTTCCGGGGTCGGCGGCACGCCCCACCTTGCGCGTCCGGTCCACCTTGATGCTGGTCACGCCGAGCTGACGCAGTTCCTCCTGGGCCTGGGCGATGCGCTGGCCTTCGAGGACCTCCACGATGCCCACGCGCAGGGGAATGCCGAGGCGCACGGCCTCGGCGATGTTGTCCCGGGTGCGCCGGTAACTGCCGGGCCCCTTGGTGATCTGCTCGTGCTGGGTGGCCTGGTCGCTGTAGTAGCTGGTGGCCAGGCACACGCCGGCCTTCTGGAAGGCGGACCACAGTCCGGGACGGACATGGGCGAGGTTGGAGTAGACCTCGACCTTCAGATTCAGCGTGAGGGCGTGGTCGATGTACTGCGTCAGGTACGGGGTCAGCGTGGGTTCTCCGCCGATGAACTGAACTGCGGGGATGCCCAGTGCCGCGATGTCCGTGATCACGGAGCGCCAGTCCTGCGGGGTCATCGCGCCGGCGGATGCGGTCGGTCCGGAGCTGGTACAGCAGTGGCTGCATTGCAGCTGGCAGCGGCCGGTGACCTCCAGCTCGACAGACTGGATGCCGGTCGCGGACGATTTCGAGGTGTGCAGCGGTAAGGCCGTCGTCATCAGGATCTCCTGCTTTGAGGTCTGCGGCATGAGGACCCGCCCCGCCGAGTCCTTCCGGGACCTCGACGGGACGGGCGTATAGCGGTGCGACCCTGACCCGGTGGTCGCCGCGCGGCCCCTGGTCACCGGGGCACAGTGGTATCGGTCAGCGAGCGGGACGCGACCGGTTGACACAGGCAGCGTGGATGCGCCCGGAGGATGCGGCCGCGCCAGACGGGCTGATCTTGCCATAGGGAAGATCGTCCTGGCCCGGCTTGATCCGTTGGTCGCAGGCCAGACAGATGGTGATCCCGGTGAGGTTCTCGAGGTGGTCACACAAGGCGAGCACGGAGCGGGCGAGCTTCTTCACGCGTTCGTGCTCGCCCATCAGTCCAGCGCGTTCGATCAGTGTGAGGCGCCTGCGTGCCTCCTCGACACCGGCCATGGCCACCTGAGAAATGATCTCGTCGGGGGCGTCTGCGTGGCTGCGTTCGATCTCCGGGATGAGGGCCCACAGGTCGCGGCTGAAGTCCAGACTGTGTCGCTTGATGGCCTCGTAGCGAGGGAGAACGTTCAGGGTCACGTACTCGGTTGCAGCCGCGCGCATGGCCCCGGTGTCGATGGTCGCGCGCTGTTCGCTGGTCATCATCGAGCAGCCCCCGTCTGGCGGTGCGTGGGGCACGCACACGGGGGCAGTTGGGTGCCGATGCCCTCCAAGGGCGGCTGCTGTCCGTGCGCGACGTTCAGGGTCGCGCCGGGTTCGGTGGTCGTTCCGTCAGCGCGCACCGTGTACACCCTGATGGTCATCTTCGCGCCCCGTGTGCGCTCTCGGGGCGGGGCGGTAACGTTCGTCATGTCGGCGCTCCCTCTCAGCTTCGAGCGTGGACCACACCCGGGACCGTTCGCGCGGTCGCCGGGCTTCACCTTGGAAGGGACAAGGCGGCGCGGCGTGATCCAGAGAAGTGCTCGATGAGCGTTCACGCTGCCTCCCGCCGGTCGTTGACCAGGTGTAGGTACAGCGTGACGCTGAGAGAAGGGCCGAATGCCTACAGATCTGTAGGTGTTGTAGGCGTTACCTACAGGCCGACCCAGGCCGCCATGTGGTTGAGCGTGTCCGGCGTGCGACGGGATAGGTGGACCAGGCCGCTGATCGTCTCGCGAGCGCCCGGGTGATACCGCGTCTGCTCCGGCGCCAGGCGTCGCGCTTCGACAAGCGACGTCAGCGCCGCATCCGTGTGCCCCGTCTCCATCTCGGTGCGCGCCTGGTCGATGAAGAAGTGAGCCCGGCGCGAGGTCGCCAGCTTGGAAGGTAGCGCCTTGATGATCTTCTTGGCCTTCTTCAGTGCGTCGTCGTACTGGTGCATCTCGACGGCAGCGGACATCTCGTGCAGGTCCACGTTCGTCGGGCCGAAACTGAGCCAGTGGATCTCGGAAGCGTCACCGATCTCCTTCGCGATCCGGCGTGCCTCTCCGATGTGGGACTTCACAGCGGTCGCGTCTTCGGCTCGCGCGCAGATCACCGACGCGCCCAGGTGTAGCTGGCCAGACACAGCCAGCGCCTCGCGCGTCTGGTCGGACTGGCCGACCACACTCTGCCCGGAGGCGACGAGTCTCTGCCCGATCCGGTACTCCCCCTCACGGAAGTACACCAAGGCCCGCATGTACTGGCGCACGGCCGCGAGACACGGATCAGAGGCTCGCTGCGCGGCCCAGTCCATTCTGTCCAGAGCAACCGCAGAGAGATCGTAGTAGCCCAGTTTCACGGTGATGTCGTGCGCGGTGCGATACGTCGATGCCAGGGCCTGCCACAGCTCTGTCGAGGGCGTCGCCCAAGCTGTGTGCGTGAGCTCGGCGATGATGCCCGGAAGGTCGCGGGCAGCGTTACGGAGGTGTGTGGCGCGCACCAGCTCACAAAGGTGGTCCGCTCCGGCGATCAGCTGGTGCGCTGGCCTTGTGCTCAGATCCGGGTTGGGTCCGAGGTCGTAGAGGTCCAGAGCCTCACGGATCGGGCGGACGAGTTCGGCGAGGCGATCTCGCTGCAATTCGCTCACGTACGGCTGGCCTGTGAGCACGGTGACGTCGACGTTGAGGGCCTTGGCGCATGCGGCCACGAAGTCTGACGTGGCCGGCCTCAGGCCGCATTCCACCGAGTTGAGCAGCGCGTAGGAGTACGGGATCCTGTCAGCCAGTTCACGTTGAGTGAGCCTGGCCAGTTTGCGCTGTTCCTTGATGCGTGCGCCCGTGCGGTTGTCGTCCGGTGTGGGCATACTGTCTCCGTTCTAAGCAGCCACTTGGAACAGTACCCGCCCCCGACTCTCTTGAGAGCGGGGGCGGTTGCATGTGGTCGGATAGGACCATGACGACAACTGATCGTGTGCTCTACCTGTTCGGTTCGGCCGCGCCACCCGTCTTCGATGTCGACAAGGTGATTCAGGACGCGCAGGGCAGGGGCTTCGACGTGTGTCTGGGTCTGACACCGACCGCGGCACGGTGGCTCGAACCGCAATTGTCGGAGCTTGAAGTGCTGACCGGCCATCCGGTGCGTAGCGAGTACAAGATGCCGGGCGAGCCGGATGTGTGGCCGAAGGCGGACGTGATCGCCGTCGCGCCGGCCACCTTCAACACGGTCAACGCGTGGGCGCTCGGGATCACCCGGGAATTCGTGGTGGGGGTCGTTGCCGAGGGCATCGGCAAGCAAATCCCGATGGTGGCCATGCCGTGTGTGAATGCCGCGTACGTGCAGCACCGACGCTTCGAGTGGAGCGTCTCCGAGCTGCGTGAGATGGGCGTCCGGGTGCTGTATGGCGGAGGGGGCTTCGTGCCCAACGAGCCGGGCCAAGGGAAGCCGAACGCGTACCCGTGGGGGCTCGTTCTGGATGCTGCTGAAGACCTGCTCCGTTGTTGAGGGCAGGAGCGCGTCGGGCGTGCGGGCATGAAGAAGTCCCCGCCGCCCTGAGGCGGCGGGGATCAGTAGACGATCTGTGGACATCAGTAGAGGTTGGTCACCGCTCAGTGGCCGAAGAGTGAGACGACCGCGGCAACCACGCCGCCGAGCCCGACGAGTGCCCCTATCTGCGCGAGCGGCCAACGCCCCTGCTTCAGGGATTCCACTTCGGCCCGGAGCGGCTTCAGCTCGTCCTCACGGATCTTCTGAAGTTCCGCCTCCATGTCGATGCGGAGCTGGCGGACATCGGCGTCTGTGCGGGAGGTGCGCTCGACGAGGATGCCGAGGGTCCCCTTGATGTTCTCCAGACCCGTGTTGATCTCCCCTCGTAGCTGCGCTAGCTCGACGGCGACGTTCGTGGTCGGGTCCGGGGCCGCGGTCACGACGAGTCCTTGGTCTCCCCGTTCGGCACCCGCCAGACGATGCCGAGGGCGCCGAGCACGGCCAGTCCGATGGTGACGCCTTCGGTGCCCGTCACGGTCCCGTCGCTCAGGGCGGTGGCCAGAGTTCCAGCGCCGGCCGCAACGGCGCCGGCGAGGGCCTTGGCGTAGGTGGGCAGTTTCATCGGTCAGGCCTCCTGCGGCTTGGTGACGGTGACTTCGACCTGGAGGCCCTGGAGCTTGGCCAGGAGAGCGGCCTCCAGGGCGGCCGGGTCGAGTGCGGCGAGCGCCGTCTGGAGGGCCTTGACGCGGGTGAGGGTCTCACGGATGCCCTCGACCTGGGTTTGCTGCGTGTACGCGGCGGTCCAGGTGGTGTTGTCGAGGGTCTTGCCGTCGGGCTTGTAGTAGTCCGCGTTGTTGTACGGAGGCCGGGCGGCCGGGATGACGTCGTCACCCCAGATGCGGTCCAGGTCGCTGTTCTCGAGGACGCCGTCTCCCGCAATGAGCTTCGCCACCACGGCGTTCGCGACCTTCTGCACGTCGTCGTCGGTCAGGGCCACGTCGGTGTCCTCTCCTGCCGCCCAGGCGGCCATCTCGGCGCGGCTCGCGAACGCGGCCACGTTGGTGTCCAGCGGGGTGGATGTGTACTGGTGGATCAGCCACTTCGCGGTGATGTCCGGCTTCCCGGGCTTGCCGTTGTACTGGGCGATCCACAGGCCGTCTCCGACGTACGAGGTGGTGTCCTTGGTCAGCCAGAACTGCTGGCCCGTGTAGAGCAGCACCTTGTTGTTCGGGCAGAGCACCTTGACGGCCTTGATGAAACGGTCCTTCTCCGCGTTGCTCGGGAAGGTCTTGGTGGCCGGGTTGGTCTCCCAGTCGCAGGCGAGGATGTCGCCGGCCTTCGGCGCGGCGTGCTGCACGAAGTACTCGGCCTGCGCCTGGATGTTCCCGGCGACGAGGAAGTGGTAATGGCCGACGACGCGCGCGTTGGTGCGGGCGCGGGTGACCTGGGCGGCGTGCCGGGGGTTGGTGTAGTTCGTCGACTGGGTGGCCTTGACGATGACGAAGTCGACGTCGGTCAGGTCGTACGTCTCGCTCTGGAAGTTGGAGACGTCGATGCCCTTGATCATCATCCCTGGGTCTCCTTCCGCTGGCGTGGCCGATTTCTGCGGGAGCCGAGCCCGAGGACCTTGCGGGCGATGGCCTCCGCGGCGACCTCCCAGGCGGTCTGGATGGAAGGACCTAGGTCCTCCCAGGCCGGCATGGGCTCTCCACGGTGGTTCTTGCCGCCAGTCGAGCCGCCGTATGCGGCGTAGGCGTCTCGGGCGAGTTCGCTGGGGTCATGTCGGGTCATCAGAGATCGGTCTCCTCGCCGTTTCGGTAGACCGTGACCTTCGAGTCGGGGAAGGCGGCCCGTACGTCAGCCATCTCCTGCCGCATGGACAGGGCCACGTCGGTCTGTGTGCCGAGGTGGTCGAGGATCCCGTAGACGACCTTGGGCGAGTCCTCGCAGCCGGGGCTGTTCTTGATGCCCTCGGCGTAGTTGCTCGCCCAGATGCCGATGATCCTCAGCTCGTGCTTGGTCAGCGTCACGGTGGCCGTGTCGTCGGCGTCTGCCGGAGTTGCCGTTGAGCCGCACTGCGGGCAGGCGCGAAGGGGCTCTCCTTCGGGGTCTACCTCTGTGATCTCTCGGCAGTGGCAGCAGAGTAGGCGCATGGCGCCTCCCTTCGATGGTCAGGCGGGGATCCACACCCCGCCGCGGACGAAGCCGTGTATGTCGCAGCAGCGCCACAGGAGGCTCGGCTCCAGGTGCAGTGGGTCGCGGGAGATGAGGGTGTGCTTGCTGGTGCCCGCTCCCACCCACTGGCCGTGCACCGTCCGGTCGTCGGGTACGCCGGCCAGAGCGGCGCACCGGTGCCAGAACATCGGGTTCGCGTCGCCCTCGATCCAGCCGTAGTAGAGGTCCTCGGTCAGCTGCGTCAGGCCGGCAGTTTCCAGGCCGGGCCAGTCGGTTGGGGGCTTGCTCCGGTCGACGGAGGGCATCGCCGTCTCTTCTCAGGCGCCGAGGACGAGAGACCGGCTGGTGAGGTTGCTGTAGTCGGCGCGCAGCGTCACGAGGTCGAGGCCGGCGCGGTCGCGGCCGGTCGTGGGATCGAGGAAGTCGGCTGGGTTGAAGACGACCCAGGCTTCGTCGCCGTAGACGTCCCACCAGCGCCAGGTGAGGCGCTGGACGCAACCCCACGTGACGGCGTCGAGGCCCTTGCGGTCGTACGCGCCGAGGGTGATGCAGTGGCCGCCGAGCTGCGGCGAGCGGCGGGAGACGTCCCAGATCTCGTCGCCGTTGAACTGGTCCTCGGCGGCCTGGGTGATGGTGACGCCGACGTAGATCTGTCCGAACAGGTTGATGGCCTGCTTCAGTTCGGTGTGGTCGTCGATGTTGATCCGGGTGTATGCGAGGTTCTTCTCGCCGAGGAAGCCGCGGCGGTGCCAGTAGGAGAGGACGTCCTGGCAGACGGCGCCCCTGTCGGTGGATGGGTCGCCGGGCCGGTAGCCGAAGTGGCCGTAGTACTTCAGGCAGTCGGCGGTGTTGATGTTGAGGGGGCGCCGTTGCCCGGCGTAGGCGTCGCCGATCCGTTTGTGGGCGAGTGCGGCCACGGTGCAGTCGCCGACCTGGTCGTTGCCGAGCATCCCCCAGGCGTCGGCCGGGACCGGGGTGAGCCAGTCGGCGGACGCCGGAGGTGCGGCCAGGTCCGTGGTGAGGACCCGGGAGAGCTTCAGGTGCGGGCGGTTGGTGTCGTGGGGCAGACGGCCGCCGCGGAAGGTGATGGGCAAGGCTCCTCCAGGCATGAAAAAAGCCCCAGGTGGGGGGCGTTGGGCGGCTGGTGCGTGAAGAAGGTCAGGAGGGCGTCATGCTGCGCGTCGTGTACGCCGTGAACCCCTTGGTTCCGGTCACGCCGGCGTAGCGGGACGTGAGGAGGTCGACGAGCTCCTGGAGGAGGGCGTCGCCCTCGGCCTCGGTAGAGGAACTCTCGACGGTGATGGACACCTGGAAGGCGGTGACGGAGTTCGCGTTGTAGCGGCCGGACACGGTCCAGGTCGTGTCGGACTGGGACGTCTGAGGCGCGTCGAGGGGCATGCCGAGGGCTCCTATGCCGTGTAGGTGGTGACGATGACGACGCCGTTCGCGCCCGCTGCCCCTGCGACAGCGGACTGGCTGGCGCCATTCGACGGACCGCTCGCTCCGCCGCCGTACTGGTAGCCCGCGAAGCCGCTGGTGCTCGTGGCGGCCACACCGGTCGCGCGGCGGATGTTCGAGAGGAATGAGCTGCCGCCGTTGTTGAACTTGATCGGGATGGCGCTGATCACCTGCCCGTTTCCGCCGTCGCCACCAGGGATCCGGATATCGCCGCCGGTGCCGCCGCTGCCGCCGTTGGAGGCGCCGTTGGAGACGTTGGTGCTGGTGGCGGCTGCGCCGCTGCTGCCGGACCCTCCGAGCGCGGTGATGAGTGAGCCGAAGGAGCTGGTGCCGCCGTCGCTTCCCGCGTTGGCGCCTGCGCTTCCGGCGGTGCCGCCGGTGCCGACGGTGACGGCGACGCTGGACCCGGCGGCGGCTGGGGTGAGCCAGCCGGCGGCGTACTCGCCACCGCCGGCTCCCGGGGCGCAGGCGGCTTGCCCGGAGGTGGTGGCGGCCACTCCCCCGGAGCCGCCTCCAGCGCCTTGCACCTGGACGTGGACCAGGATCGCGTTGGCGGGCCTGGTCCAGGTGCCGGAGGTGGTGAAGATCTGCCGGTCGACGCCGCCGATGATGATCTGGTCGGCGTCGGTGGCGAGGGTCTGGAGGTGCTCCCAGATCCGGGTGTGGTCGGTGGACTGGGGGTAGACGATGCCCTTGGAGGTGGATGCGGTCATGACGAGGTACGCCTCCAGGAAAGCGTCAGGGTGAAGGCCGCGGACCACGAGCCGCGCCCGGCGAGGTGGATGTACGGGTCGTCGGAGCTGACGGTGATGCCGATGCCGCCCCGGGTGCCGTCGATGAGGGCCTGTCCCCACGAGGTCGGCAGCGTGAAGGTGCTTGAGGACCCGATGGCCAGCGACGGGCCGCTCGTCGACTCGTTCAGGGTGGCCGCCCCGGAAGGCCTGCTCGTCTGGGTCACGAGCCGCAGGGTTGCCGCGCGGGCGGCGAAGTCACCGGCCGACAACCGCTTGATCTTCACGGTCGCCTTGGTGCAGGTGGCGCCATTCAGGGTGTGTGGCTTGCTGCCGTAGAAGGCGACGCCCGTGTTCCTGCCGAACGACGAGCCGGAGTAGCGGCCCTGATACAGGTCGAATGAGTTCGTCGGGTCTCCGTCGGAGCGCCAGCTGCCGTCGCGGTAGCAGGAGGTCGCGGTCGGCACGCACGTCAGGGTGCCGGTCGTCACGGTCGGTTTCGGAGACGGTGCCGGGTCACCGGTGCTGGGCTGCGCGCTGTCCGCCGGCGGCGGCGTGCTGGGCGTCGATGTGGGGGCCGCGGGTACGACGCTGATGACGTAGTAGGTGCTGCCCAGGCGGCCCATCAGCAGGATGTTCCCGGCGGCGATCGTCAGGGTGGTCGCTACCCGTGCGGTGATCGTGATGCCGCCAACGCTGACGAGGCAGGCGTTCCCGGACACCGCGGTCAGCGCGACACCGCGCACCATGCCGGTTCCGGCGAGGCTGAGCCGGGTGTCCGCGAAGTCGGCCATGAACCCTCCCCCGCTACAGGACGCGCACGGTCAGGCTCTGCTCGCCGGGCGAGTAGGGCAGTGACAGGGACTCGATGGCGCACAGCGCGTTCGTCAGGCCGGCTCCGGTGACCGTGATGATGTCGCCGGTGACGAGGCCCGGATGGGGGACCATCGTCACGCCGAGCCGCCGGAAGGCCTGCCGGCGCAACAGGATCATCTGGGCGGCGGCCGCGGTACGGCACTGGTCGACGGTGGTCAGCAGGCTGGACTGGTACGGGTACGGGACGGGCAGCGGGTTGAAGGGGCCGCCGTACCGGAACGGGGAGGTTCCTGAGCTGTCGTACGCGACGCCCTGGATCTGGTTCCCGGACGAGTCCTCGCCCTGGGCGACGACGACGTTGAACGCACCGTCACGGCTCGTGGAGCCCTGCCAGCGCACCACCGTGCCGGTAGAGGCGTCGTCGGTGATGGACAGCACCGACGAGCCGGCGTCGCTGACGGGCTCGATGAGGAGGAATCCGTCCTCGGTGACGCGCTCGGCCGCGCCCCACGCGTTGAGGACTTCGGTCACGGCGCCCAGGCGGTCGCTGTCCCACTGCATCCCGAGCGGCACCGACCGGTCGACGAGGGATCCGTTGAAGGACACCGTGAGGGCCGGTTCGACGAGTGCGCGCACGACGGAGCCGAGGGTGTCGGTAGAGGACGGCTGGAACGGGACGACCAGCTTGGCCTCGTCGATGAGGGTGAGCAGCCCCTGGCAGGTGACGGTGACCGTGTCGCCGTCGGCCGACGAATCGGTGATCAGGAACCAGCCGCGGTTGATCCACTCGGTCGTGCCGCCGATGTCGACGCCGAAGTCGATGCGGAGCATCTGCCCGTATGCGGCGAGGGGGTGAGCGGGGTCGGTGCCGGGGTCCCAGTCGAAGCCGCGGTCACGGCGCGGGACGGTGAGGGTGACCTGCTCGGGGATGCTCAGAGACCGGTCGCGGGTCTCGCCGCCGTCGCTGACGGGGATGCCGTCGGCGAGCAGCTGGCCGCCGAGCCAGGACTCGGCCCGGATGTCCATCGTGTAGGAGCGCTGCACGACCGCGAGCGCGGTATCCGACATGGAGAGCATGTCAGGGGCCGAAGTCGTAGAGGGCGATGGCCAGGAGGTTCGTCGTGAAGAAGTTCGCGATGTCCTGGAGCGTCGAGAAGTTGTCGGCGATGTCCTGGAGGGTGAAGCCCGCGGCCTCGAGGACATCCGGCCATGCCTCGACCTCGACGGTATCGAGGTCCCACATGCGGAACGGGATGGTCCAGGTTCTGCGCTCGTCGTCGTCGAGGAGTGCGAGGTGTCCGTCCACGCCGGAGAGGGTGACCTGCTTGCGGATCATGATGGTGCCCTCGGTGGCGTTGTCGAGGACGTCTTGCAGATCGTCGCCCGCGTCGTCGGTGTCGGTGGACACGGTTACGGTTGCCTGTGGTGCAGAGCGCTTCTTGCCGACGACGATGATCCGGCCGCCGACGTTGAACTGGGTGGCGTCACGGGTGCGCTTCTTGTCGGCCCACTCCTCGATGAAGACGGCCGCCCCGACACCGCGGATCGCGTCCGAGATGACGTCGGAGGTGACGGTGGACGTGATCGGTCCGGAGAAGACGGTCCACTGCGTGCCGTTGACGTCGGTGAGGATAGCTACGTAGTTGAGGCTGACGCCGAAGGGTTGCTCTGCGTCGACCCGAAGCAGCGAGGACTGGCCGGTGACGTCGATGCCGCTGGCGGCGCGGACGGCGGTGAGGTCGGTGCCGACCTGCCGGTAGAGCGTCGCCGTCACGATGTCGTCGCCGGTCAGGCCGGTCGCGCTGACGAGGTTGCGGGGCGGGAACACGCTCTGTGCGGTCGCGTTGATGTCGCTGGAGGCTTCGCGGATGCGCAGGACGGCTGCCGCTCCGGTGGTGGCGGCGGACAGGGTCGCAGACGCGGTGGGCGCCTGTGTTCCCGTCCCGGCACTCACCGGCTGGGCTGAGGCCATGCCCAGTCGGGCTGTGTTGCCGCTGGCCACTGCGTTGTCCAGGCGCTCGGTGACGACGCCGAAGGTGATGCCTGTCGCCGCGACACCCTGCGCGGAGAGCGTCACCGACGAGCTGGGGAGCGCATATCCGATCACGGTGAAGTCGCCGACCGCCCACGTCAGGGCTGTGGAGCATGCCGCCGAGAAGCTGGTGCCGGAGATGGTGTCATCGCCGTTCGTGTACGCCCACCGCCAGCCGGTCCCGGCTGTGCGGGACAGTGTGACAACGCACGCTCCGATCATCGACCCGGTGGACCCCGAGGGGATCGCGGTAGTCGGTGCCGCTTCGCCACCGACGAGCACCCGTACGAAGAACGTGACCCGGCGTGGGCCGGTCCCGCTGCCGAAGGTGCCCCCACCTCCGGAGGAGGAGCCTGCGAGCGTCCACCCCGAGGGCGTGGACGGGACGTTGTCGTTGGGGTGCCCGGAGACTACTTGGAGGATCGCGAGCATCCCCGCTGCCGCTCCGCTAGGCAGCCCGGGACTGACCGTGTCGGTGTGGCTGGCCGTCGCCCCGGTGAGGGAGTAGGAGATCGTCACCGGCGGCCCACCTTCGCTCGATACGCCTGCCGCTGCTCGGACTCGCTGATCATCGGCTTGACGGTTCCCTTGATGACACCGAGGAGTTCGCCGGAGTCGAGGACGAGCTGGCCGGTGAACTCGCCACCGCCGACCGGCGCGAAGCCGCTGGAGCCCATGGCCTGGGCGAGGCGGTCGAAGGCGGCGTCCGCGCTCGCCGCGCGGGCGGTGGTGGCGAGGCGGCGGGCGGCCGCCGCGACGTGGGGTCGGTGGTCGTCCATGCCGCGGACCATGCCGAGGGCGAGCTGCTTGCCGACCTCGTCCCGGAACACCTGCGACGGGGACTTGATCTTCAGCTTCTTCTTGATGGACTTCACCAGGCTGTCGGCCAGCGTGCTCATGGCCTTCTCGAGGTCCTTCTGCTGGGCCTTCAACCCAGCAAGGAAGCCCTCGCCAGCGTGCTTGCCGGAGTCGTACATGGTGTCGGCCATCGACTTGCCGAAGTTGTCGGCCAGCTTGTTGCCCGACTTCACCAGCCCGTTGAGCTTGCCGATGTCCGTCGTCGTGACGTTCTTCGCGCCGAGGATCGTCGCGAGCTGGCTGCCGGGGCCGGCCTCGGCGAGCTGCGCGAGGAGCTCCTTCGAAGCGCCGCGCGCCTTCAGGGACTTGGTGAGGTCGGCGAACCCGGAGACGGTCTTCTGCCCGGACTGCATCTGCGAGATGAGACCGCCGACGGAGGTGGCCGAAGTCCCGGAGATCGACAGGAAGTCCCTGATGTTCGAGGACTGGTCGGCCGCGTACTGGTTCGCGGCCTTGATCGTGGCCCCGACCGAGGCCTTCTTGTTCGCCAGGGACTGGAGCTTCTCGCCGGCCTTGATGACCTGGTCGGTGAACTTCTTGCCCAGACCGGCGTTCTGGAGCTTGCCGACCATCGACTTGATGGCCGCGGCGATCGCCGCGGCCGTCCCGGTGGTCAGGGTCTTCTTGAAGCCATTGTTGATCGAGTTCTCGACCGCGGTCTTCGTGCGCCTCTTGGCGTTGGCGAGTTCCTGCTCGGCGGCCTTCAGCCGGGTCTTCGCGGCCTGGATGCCGTAGTGCCTTTCCTGGGCCTCCTCCAGGTCCTTCTTCGCCTGGTTCACCCGGGCCTGGGCGTTGGCGACGGTCCCGGAGGCGTAGCCGGGCAGCCGGATGCCGTGCGTCTTCGCGAAGGCGATGGAGTCCTCATGGTTGAGGACGTCCTCGCCGCCGCCGAAGTTCACCAGCTCGGCGCCGCGCTCGCCGACCCAGGCCAGGCCGCGCGCTGCCCCCCGGGTGCCCTTCGCGTACCAGTGCGGGGACCGCGACAGCCACGCGCTGTATGCGCTGAGGGGGTTGCCGTACCGGGAGGCGATGTAGGAGAGGCCCCACTTGATCTGGGTGGACGCGCTGGTCTTCCAGTCCGAGCCGGCCGACGCGTACTTGCTCGCGGGCAGCGCCTGGGCGATGCCGTACGCGCCTGAACTCTTGTTGAGAGCGCGCTCGTTCCAGCCGGACTCGCCGTTCCACAAGTTCTTCAGGGCGGCCCACTGCGGGCCGGACCAGCCGCGGGCGGAAGCGAGGACCTGGCCGATCTTCTGGTTCGCCGAGGAGCCGCTCCCACCACCACCCAGGCCGAGGAGCCCCAGGATGTCGCCGCCCAGGCCACCGAGCGCCTTGAGGGCCTTGGCGGGCAGCGCGGAGATCGAGACGAGGCCCTTCTTCGCGATCGCCGCCAACGCCTTGGGCAGGCTCCCGAACACCTTCTTCGCGATGGCCGTCCCGGAGGTCTTGGCCATGCCCCTCATCAGGCCGGATACCAGGTGGCCGCCGATGCCCATGAATACACGGCTCGGGCTCTTGATCCCGAAGAAGTGCTTGACCGCTCCGACGACCGGGTCGACCAGGTACTTCTTGATCCACGACCCGATGCCCTTGACCGCGCCGACGATGCCGGCCTTCATGCCGGACACGAATGCGGAGCCCTTGGACACGAGGATCGTGCCGAAGTTGCTGAAGGCGTTCCGGGCCGGGTTGATGACGTGGGAGGTGGTCCAGCTGCCGAGGCCCTTCGCCCCGTTCACCACGCCGTTCTTCATGCCGATGACGAAGTTCTTGCCCTTGCCGAGCAGCCACGAGCCGGCGTCGGCGAACGCATCGACGGCCGGTTTCCCTGCGGTCCGCCACGCCCAGGAGCCGAGTCCCTTCGCGGCGTCGACGGCACCGGTCTTGAGGCCGCTGACGAAGCTGCGGCCCTTGCTCAGCAGCCACGACCCGGCGGTCTTGAAGGCGTCCACGGCGGGTTTCCCGGCGTTTCGCCAGACGAATCCGCCGAGGCCCTTCCCTGCGTCGGCGATGCCGCGGCCGAGGCCCTTGACGAAGTCGCCGCCCTTGCCGAGGAGCCAGCCGCCGATCTTCGCGAACGGGCTGAGCATGCCCCTCGTGAACGAGATGACCTTGCCGGTGACGTAGGAGGTGCCGTTCTCGATGCCGGTGCCGATGGCCTTGGGCAGTAGCTTGGCCTGCGTGCTCAGGCGGCGGGCGGGGCCGAGAACGAACCGTTCGACGATGTCCTTGGCGAACCCCTCTGCGGCGGGGAAGGCGTCCTTGAAGGCGCGTGCGATGCCGCGGCCGACGGGCCCGAAGGCCTTTCCCAGGGCCTTCTCGACATAGCCGCCCAGCTTCCCGAAGCCTGACAGCAGCGGCTCGAAGACCTTCAGGAAGGGGATGTGCTCGAAGACCTTCCCGAGGACTCCCGCGAAGCGTCCGATCGGGATGACGCTGAGGATGGCCAGCACCGTGTCCCAGGCGTGCTTCTTCCAGAAGGACACATGGAAGAGAGGCTCGAAGAGGTTGACGACGAAGCCGATGGCGAAGGGGAGCGCCTGGCCGCCGATGGCCTTGCCGACGTCGACGAAGTCGATTTTCGACAGCGCTCCGCCGAGCTTCTTCGTCAGGTCCGCAGCGTGCTTGCCGACCCAGCCGATCGCCGTCCCGAGTGCCTTGCCGAGGACGCTGCCGATCTTGCCTGAGTCGATGCCCTCGATGCCGCCGCTGACGGCCTTGCGGATCGTCTCGCCGAACTTCTGTGCCGCCGACTTCTGCGGCGTCACCTTCGCCTTGGCCAGCGGAGCGGTCAGCCCCGATCCGCCGTGCGGGCCCGCGAATTGCTCGACGGTCGCGATGCGCCCGTTGGACGGGGCGACCTGGCCCACGTCGTAGTGCGGCATCGGCGCCAGCGCGGGCCCCTTGGCCTTCGCGCTGGTCTGGCCGGAGCCGAGGTGCGGGGAGGTGCCGAACAGGCCGGCCGCGAGGTCGGTGGCGGTCTTCGAGGTGCCGGAGAAGCCCTTGAGGAAGTCGCCGACGAGTCCCTTGACGGTTGAGAAGCCGCGTTCGATCTGAGCGACGGGGACGAGGCCGGCCATCGTCCGGCCGAACTTCGCGGCGGCGGGCATGGCCTTGTCGTTGAGGAAGCCGACGAACCCGGTGACCGGCGGCAGGATCTTCGTGCCGAACCGTACTGAGAGCGACTCCAGGCCGCTGACGAGGCGCTTCCACTGGGCCTCTGCGGTCTTACGCTGCATCGCGACGGCGTCGTCGAACTTGCCCGCGGAGTTGTTGACCTGGTCCTGCTTCTTCTTCAGGACGTCCAAATTGTTGATCAGGGTGATGATGCCGCTGGAGGACCGGCCGCCGCCGAACGCCCGGGACAGGATCTGCGACTGCTGCGCCGCGCTGAGCCCGCTCGCGTCGAGGTGGTCCTTCAGCAGCTGGATCGCACCGATGAGGCCCTGCGGTCCGCGCATCGCGGTCGCCAGGTCGATCCCGGTGAGCCCGATTTTCTTCAGCTGCTTCTCGGCCGCCATGCTGGGCGCTCCGAGGAGGCTGAAGGACATACGCAGGCGGGTCGCGGCGTCGGTCGCGGGGACGCCTTCGTCGGTCATGAGCGCCAGGGCGGCGCCGACCTGTTTCAGGGAGAGACCGAACGCCTTCGCGCTGGGCAGGATGCCGGTGCCGATCGCGGCGTTGAAGTCCTCCATGCGCATGTTGCCCGCGCCGATGATCGCGTTGACCGTCGACACTGCCTCGTGGAAGGACCCGGCGCCCTTGATGCCGGTCCGCCACGCGCCGGCGAGGGCATTGGTGGTCTCTTCGAGGGAGGAGCCGCCCACGGCCGCCAGGTCGGAGGCCTGCCGCAAGGCCTTCATCGCCTGGACGTTGTCCATGCCAACGGACTTGAGGTGGTACAGCGAATCGGCGAGCTGCTCGGGGGCCTGCTGGACCTTCCCGCCGAGCTTGAGGACCTGGTCCGAGAGGACCTTGACATCCTTTGCGGTGCCGCCGGCCTGCGTCGACACCTTCGTCATCGACGACTGGAAGTCCGACGCCAGCTTCCCGGAGACGATCGCGAATGCGCCGAGGGCTAGGCCACCGACCTTCAGGCTCTTGCTGATCGCGGCGCCGAGCCCGGCGGTCTTCCTCTCCAGCGCGGTCGCGGACTCGCCGACTCGGACGAACGTGCGCGACGCCTGGTCCCGCGCGACCAGGTCGTAGAGGACCCGGGTGGCGAGCGTGGACATGCCGCGTCACCTCCCCACGAGGGGTCAGGACGCGGCGGTGCCGGTCAGCGAGTCAGGCTCAGACGATCTGCTTGGCCACGCGGTCCATGGCCTTGTTCACGTTCGACCGGGTGCGCAGGCCGAGGGGCCGCACGGTCTTGTAGAAGTAGGGCGAGGGGTCCTGCTTGACCCACACCTCGCGGTTGCCGAACACGGGGTGGCGCCACGGCTTCTTCAGGCCCTCCATGTACGACTGGAGGGCCTTCTCGTGTGACGGCATCTTGCGGCCGTCGACCCGGATGCGGACGCCGGCCAGCTTCCCGGTGGGCCGCACCTCGAGCTTCACGGCCTTCGACATCCGTCCGCGCAGGCCGTCGGCGGTGTAGCCGCGCTGGGACGGGATCTGCCGGATCGCCTGCCGCACCGCGGGCACCATGGGCTTCGCCGCGGACCGGAGTTCCTTGCTGAACTCACGCTGGAGGCGCTTGTTGCCCATGCTGCGCAGCTCGGCAGAGATCCGCTTGAGGTCCTTGCCCGTGCGCATCTGGAAGCTCGCGACCATACGACCTCCCTTGATCCAGTTGACCGGGTATGGGGCCGGTGGGACGATCCCGCCAACTGTGGTGAAAAACAGGGGGGATGAGAATGAGCAGCGACACCAGAGCTCAGGCCGGCACGCAATGCTCCCATTGCGAGCAAGCGGTGAAGCCCGTCGAGAAGAAGGGCTTGCAGCACTTCCTCGGGTGGGTCGCCCTGCTCCAGCTGGGCGCCGTGGTCGCCGCGGTGGTGACCGCGTTCCACTCGTACGACCCGGATGCGGCGACTGGGATCGGCCGGCTGATCCTGTGGCCGGGCGCCGTCCACCCCGTGTGGCTGTCCATCGTGGCCGCGGTCGCGGCGTTCCTCACTTGCGCAGTGCTCGCCGGCCGTGCCGGCGGACGCGCGGAGAGGAACGCCACGTGCCCGATGTGCGGTCTGCGGCTGGCCGATCCGGTGCCTGCCCCTAGCGCCTAACCCGTGGGCGCGGGAGGGTCCTTGGCGAGTTCGTCGCACACCACGGCGAGCGCGTCGAACTCGTCGAGGGTCAGCTGACCGATGTCGTGGGGTCGGTACTTGAATTGGTAGGCGAAGGGTCCGAGGTAGCGCCAGTAGCGGGACTCGGGATCGTCCCACTCTGGCCAGACTCGGGCGTAGGGTCCGCCGGCACCACCTCCGACGCCGCCCCGTCACCGGTCTGCTCGCCCGTACCGTCCTGCGCCTCGTCGGGGTCGACGAACTCCAGGTCGAAGTCGGCGTAGTCGAGGCTGTCAAGGTCGGAGTACCTCAGCTGCTCGCCCGCGCGCTTCTTGGCCAGGTAGATCAGGAAGGCGAGGCCGTCCGGGTCTGATTCGTCGATGGCGGCGAGCCACTTGGGCGGCGTGAACCCGGTGTACGTCTTCAGTTCGCGGGCTTCGGCGACCAGGAGCCTGGAGCCGTCGAACTCGTACTCGGTGCCCTCTACGGTCAGCTTGACGATCACAGGGTGGTGTCCTTCGAGATGATGCGGACCTGGATGACGGGGTTGACCTCGTCGCTGTAGGCCTCGAAGTCGGTGGACATTGAGACGATGTCGGGGCCTCCGACGTTCGGGGAGGCCGCCTTGAGCTTGATGGCCGGCAGGATGAACTCCAGGGTCTCCAGGTTGCCGCTGCCCGCGTCCGCGCCGGTCAGGGTCAGGACCAGGGCCTTGGTGGTGTTCGAGCTGAAGACGTCGTAGAGCTCGGTCTTGCTGAACTCCGCGCCGAGCGACCCGGTGATGGTCGGGGTGTCGTTCTCCAGCTGCTCCGCCTTCAGACCGGAGTTGCCGATGCCGTAGCGGTCGGCTGCGAGCGGGGCGGCTCCAGCGATGCTGAGGTCGTTGATGATGGTCGCGACCGCGGTGTTGCCGCTCACCGTGGTCTTCCCGCTCGCGGTGGTCGCGGTGCCGCCCAGCTTGAGCGTGGCGGACGCGAAGCTGAAGACTGCCGCCCCGGCTGCATAGGCCGGCGCGGCCAGCGCGGTCGCTGTGTCCTCGCTGCGTCCGTCGAACGTGAGCTTCAGGGTCGGGATCGCGTTGTCGGAGAGGCTGAACTCCCAACTGGTGATCTTGCACCCGGCGAAGGTGAACGGCCGCACGGTGCCTGTGGACGGCTCCGGCCGGCCGACCTGCACGGTGAGGCCGAGGCCGCGGTGGTCACCGGGGACGTGGACCTGCTCGTACGCGGTCGAGGTGCTGATCTGCGTCGCGGTGGCGGAGGAGGCCAGGGCGTGCTTCCACAGCAGGCCCATGGTGCGGGTGCTGTGTTCCATGGTGACGTCGCCCGACACGCTCTTGCGAGAGATGGTGACGCGGGCCGCGCGCTTGTACTTGGTCCCGACGCGGAGTCCTGTCGGCTCCAGGAAGGTGGGGTCCAGCTTCAGCGATTCGTCGTTGAACTCGTTGGCGTGGTCCGCAGTGACCAGGGTTCCCCAGGTGGTCTCCTGGCCGTACATGAACTGTGCGTCGAGACCGGTTCCGGTCGTCATCAGTCCTCGCCACCCTTCTCGTCATCGGCCGCGGTGCTGGCCTTCTTGGCGCGGGGCGGCGGCTGCTCGGCCACCCACCGAGACTTGGGGAAGGCCCGCTTGGCGTCGCCCTCGCCGCACACATACGCGTCGTCGATCTCCTCGAGGGGACCGGGGACGGTGATGATCTGGCCCGCGTCGACGGGCAGGCTGTTGGGTTCGCCGGGGGGCGCGTACAGGTGCACGGCCTCCCCGAGGTTGCGCAGGCGTACGGCGCCCATCGGTTTCCTCCAGGCTCAGGGGTCAGATACGGGTGCTGCTGGTGAGCGTGAACGGCATACGGCCTTGGATGCCGCGGTCGGTCTGTTCGGTGTGGAAGGTGTGCTCGGCGACGGAGCAGATCGTCGGCGGAGGCAGGCCAAGGGACGGGTTGGCCCGGACGACGGCCTCGACAGCGCCGAAGATGGCGAAGGTCCGCATCCGGCAGGCCTTCACGTCGGTCGAGCCGCGCCGTACGAGGACGGAGCAGACCAGGGCGATGTCCTCGCTCTTCGCTTTCGCGCCCAGGCCCGCCCACTGCTGGGTGGTCTGAGTGGTCATGAACTCGCCGTCGGGGTCGCCGTCGTAGCCGACGAACACCCACTCGGTGGCCGCGGAGTCGGTGACGAGGGGCCCGTCGACGATCTGGACGCCGTCCAGGTCGGCTGACGCCTCGAGGGCGGCGATGAAGGCGTCGATGAGTTCGGGCACGCGGGAGGGTGAGGTCATGTCAGGCCATCCCGGGGAGGTGGTTGCCGAGCAGTTCCACGGCCCGGTTGGGGATCGCGTAGCCGGCCGGGATGGCCATCTCGCCTCCGCCGCCGGGAACTGCCTCGGCCCGGCCTCGCTGCGTCTCCCACACGTGCTGGAGGATGATGAGACCGGCGAGCAGCTCGTTAGCGGGTACCTGCGCCGGGCCGGCGCGGTAGGTGGCGGCGACGAGCCCGGTGAGTGGGGCGCCGGACAGGACGGTGACCCGTCCGGTCACGGTGTTGACGTGCATCACGGCGGGGTCGACCGACCAGGTGGCAGAGCCGTCGACAGCGGCGATGCTCGTCAGAGAGACGACCGGCACCGAGCGGAGCAGAAACGACGTGGTGCCCTGATCGAAGTCGAACTCGTCGATGAAGACGCGCTGTTCGACGACGTGCCCGGTCTCGCGTTCCAGCGGGAGGGTCACGGCGTCCATGTACGTCTGGAGCTCGAGGTCCTGGCTGTCGTCGCCTGCCTGAAGGTTCAGCTGTGCCTTGGCGGCGGCGAGCGTCATGATGGCCATGGCGTCCTTTCAGACCGCATACCAGCCCCAGGCGGTGCCGTTGTAGAGAGCCTGGACGCGCAGCGACTGGCCGGAGGCGACAGCGACGGTGGCGGTGCCCGAGGTGCTGCCGACGCCGGTGATCAACTGTCCGGAGAACGCTGCGACGGTGAGCGTGTTGGCGCCGACGTTGCGGAAGATGTACTCGACCGGGTTGACGTCGGCGTCCGGGAGCGTGCCGGTGAACGCTCCACTGCTGGTGTCGCACACCAACGTCCGATCGAGCGGGCCAGCGGTGAAGGCCCCGGTCTTGCGGCTGATCGCGCGCGGCGCCTGCCCGTTGATGATCTGGATGCCCGTGGGGTGGGCGATGCTGACGCCGGCGGGGTTGTACAGCCCGGTGAGGGTGAGGGTGCCGACGGCGGCCATCAGGGCTCCGACGCCGTTGCCGTCGATGTTGGGGGTGGACGACTCGGTGGACAGCTGGATGTCGACGATCGGGCCGTCGCCGTTGGAGCCGGGCCCGATGATGTACACCTCGTGCTGGCAGGCCTCAACGGACGCGGACAGCACGCGCATCGAGTGGGCCGCGCCGACGCTGCCCGCGTAGGTTCCCACCGGGCAAAGGCCTGCCCAGGCGTACAGGGCCATGATGCGGCCGATCAGGGTGTGCTCGCTGAAGAAAATGGCGTAGGTGAAGCCGCCCTGGATGCTCAGGTTGTCGACGATGCTGAGGTCGTTGTTGCCGGGCGCCGGCATGAGGCAGCCGATACTCAGGCCGGTCCCGAAGACCCCGGGGCTGGTGTAGTCCGTACTGCTCGGAACGACACCGATCGTGGAGACCGAGACATCCCTGATGTGGGCGTTCGCGCACCCGAAGAAGTTCCAGGCGCCCCGGGTGAGGCCGTAGGCGCTGTGTGGGACCAGGAACGCCATGTTGCTGATCATCGGCATGGTGTTGCTGAAGCGGCCTCCCACGCCGTAGGCGAGGCCGTTGGAGGCGCCCTCGTTGGGCCCGCTGATGATGCCGGGGTTCCCGTTGGCGTTGATGTCGCTGAGCTGCGCCGACGTCGAGCTGTAGAACCCGAAGCTGATCCAGGTGCCGCCGCTGATCTGCGGGACGAGCTGCTCCCAGTGACGTACGCCGGCGCCGGAGCCGTCGCTGCGGAAGTGGGGGACCTTCTTCCCGCCTGTCGTGGCGTCGGGACCGAAGACGACTTGGCCGTTGCCCGACTTGCTGGTGTCGAGGGGCCCGTCCAGGATGAAGCCGCCCGTCGGCGGCGTGTACACCTCGGAGTAGGGATGCCCGGCGGCGCGGTAGGCCGTCGCTGCGGCGTTCGCAGCCCGGATGGCCGTGTAGTTGTTCGTGCCGAAGATGACGATCGCGCCGGTGGCGCTGGTCGGCGGCGCGGCCGTCAGTCCCATGCTGGTCGGGCTGTTGTAGCTGGAGAACGTGGTGACGAACTCCGTGACGCCGGTCGGGCCAGCGCCGTGGATCAGAACGGACTTGCCCACGAGGCCGCTGTGGAAAGGGGCGCTGGTGTTGCAGTTGACGACTGGCACCCCCGCCGTGACCGCGCCGTCGGTGACGATCTTGGCGTCGCCGACGGCGCCGAACGCTGGGTCGGTGATGTCGAACACCCATGGCTTCGACTGCCCGAACCGCGGGTCGTCGCCCGCAGCCACGGTGTCGGCGCCCGTGCCGACGTCCAGGACGGCTGCGCCGCCCAGACCGAGGTGGGTGCGGCCTGCTGCCTTGTCAGGGACGTCCGCAAGGTTCGCAGCCTTGGCCAGGTAGGCAGCAGAGACGGCCGTAGCGTCGATGAGGGTCGAGAAGCTGCCCGCGACGGGGTCCGGGACCACGACGTCCGACAGCTTCACGCTGGGGGTGGCCTTCGGGAGGCTGATGTACCGGATCCACGAGGCGGCGTTGGTCAGCACCGCGCGCACCGTGTACGTCCACCCGGTAGGGCTCATGCCCGTGGCGTCGGTTGCCACGAGGTCAACGGAGAAGGATCCGTCGACGAGCTCGACCGGTGGCACCTCGCCGCCGAGGAGGACGTCCTCACCGGCGATGGTGACCACGTCCGGGCCGCTGAAGTACAGCGTGCCCTGGATGGCCGTCCCGTCAGGCAGCTTCAGCGGCTGCCCGGACGAGACGGTGACGGTCTCCACACCGGCGGGGAACGGCACTGGCTCAGGCCTTGGTCTCGCCGTCGGCCGTCCGCTGGGACGCGGCGGTCTTCTTGGCGGGTGTCGCCTTCTTCGCCGTGGTCTTCGCCGGTGCCGTCTTGGCGGGTTCGGCCTTCGGTGCCGGATCGGGCGCGCTCTGCGTGACGGCGGCGGCGGTCTCTGTTGTCAGGGCGCGCGTCTCGGCGTCGTCCGGCTCGGTCGCTGTCTCGACGTCCTCGTCATCCGCGAGGGGCTCGGCCATGCCCGCTGCGCACATGCTGGCGGCCTCGTCGTCGGGCAGCTCGACCGTGCCACCGCGCGGCGGCCACGGCACTCCGTTTCGTGAGCCGGACACGGTGGTCTTCATACGGATCTTCATGCTTCCTCACTGGATGTAGAGGACCAGCTCGGAGGAGCCGGTGCCGGAGCGGTCGACGAAGATGCCCGTCGTGAAGTCCACGGCCGGGATCGAGCCGGCCTGGCTGCCGTTGGCGACCAGGCGCACGATCGCCTTGATCGCCCCGCTGGCGTCGGTGCCGTCTCGAAGGGTCACGTCGGCCGAGGCCGCGCCGCCGGTCTCCCGCGCGGAGAACCCGACGAGCGTGCACGCCCCCGTCACGGCCTGGACGTCGGCCGTATTCGTGGCAAGAGGGATCGCGCGGGCCATCAGGAGGCCAGAATCCCGGCGTCCTTGAGCGCTGCCGTGATGGCGTTCAGGCGCGTGACGATGGTCGCGAAGTTGTTGTTGATCGCGGCCTGAGTCGGCGTCGCGGTGACGTCGACAGTGCCCGCCGCGGGCGTTCCCGCAGCGCTCGTCAGGTCCGCGAGAGCAGCGCTCACGGCGAGCGCGAGATCGGTGCCGAGTACTTGCTTGCCCTTGGCCATGGCGTCTCCCAGAGGTCTCGCAGGGGATGGCCGGAGGCGGGTGTGCCGCCTCCGGCCGGAGAGTTGCGGGTCAGGAAGCCCCGCCGGCGAACGTCTTGACGGCGCCCGTCAGGTCGACGAGGGCGCCGTCCGCGCGCATCAGTGCGCGGAAGGTGACCAGGTCGGTGTTGAAGGCGTAGTCGTCGGAGCGCTCGAAGCGGATGCCGCCGGCCAGGCGCACGAAGTACTGCGACATGTCGCCGAAGACGACGGACTTCGCGGACAGTCCGACCGCGGCGACGTTGGGCTCCGTGAGGACCGGCTTGCCGAGGATCGTGTCCGGGACGCCCGCCTGGAGGCCCGGCTGCCAGATGTACTGGCCGGTCGTGTCCTTCAGCTTGCGGGCGTTGGCGATCGACGAGTCCGCCATCATCCACACCGCGGCCTCGGAGCGGCGGTACGGGGCGATGACGGAGAAGAAGAGGTCGATCAGGTTGTCCGAGCTGAACGCGCCCGTGACGCCGGTCGCGCCGGTGACCCCGGTGGTGGCGTCGGTGACGACTCCGCGGGGCTGGCCGGTGCCGGTGCCCGTGATGGCGTGCGCCCCGAAAGCGTTGCCCAGGGCCCTGCCGGCCTGCATGGCGAGGTAGCCCTCGAGGTCGACGCCCGTGTCGTCGAGGAGCTCGCGCGAGACCTGGATCAGGGCGCCGTACTTGAAGGCGCCGAGCGGGACCTGGCCGAAGGTCGGCTCCGAGGCGCCGATGGCGTTGCCCTCGGTGACGATCGCCGCGGTTGAGTGCGCGGTGGTCTTCGGGATCTGGATCGTCTCACCGGAGTCGGTGTTGAGGATCGTCGCCCCTGACTGGAGGATCGCGCTCGTCTGGATGAGGTGCTGGACCAGACGGTCGTAGAAGTTGGTCGGCACGGTGTTGCCGCCGGCCGTCGCGGAGCCCTTGGTGAGGCTACGGACGTCGATCGGCCCCGCCGGCTTGACCTCGTAGAAGCGGGGGCCCTCGCCGCGCATCCAGTTCCGCAGTTCGGAGGCCTGCTGGCCCTCCGGGGGCTGCGGGCCGGTGCCGCGCTGGCCACCGCCGGCGCCCTGGCCGCCACCGCCGCCGTGAAGCCGGTTGAAGGCGTCGTCGGCGTCCTTGGCGCGCTGCTCGGTGTCCAGGGCGGACTTGATGCGCTTGTCGAGGTTGTCCAGCTCCTCGGACATGACGTCCCACTGGCCCTGCTCTTCGGCGCTGAAGGCCCGGTTCGCCTCGCTCGCCGTGTCGGCGAGGGCCTTCATCTGCTCCCAGACGTTCGCGCGGCGGCCGCGGAGCGTCTCGACCATCGTTGACATGGGTGGACTCCCGTCCGATCGAATCGATCTCGACCGGGAGCCCTCGCGGTCCCACACCCCAGTGGGGTGCCGGTGGCCAGCGCCTTTTCGCGACTGGCGGTCCGCTGATCCCTCTCCGTGTCACACGCGGCCCGTTGTGTGCTTCGCCGCACCCAGAGCGGACGCCGACCGGGTGTTGCCCAAGTCGGTGCCGTGGCGGTGCGGTTACGCGGTCCAGGACGGTCGTGCCGCCCCCTGTGAGGGGGGTCTTGGTGGTGCAGTGCGTACGCGGCCCGAAGTGGGCTCAGACGTACGGGTCTTCGCGCCGGGCGAGGAGCGCCGCGGCGGCGGCCGGCCCGAACATGCCCTTCTTCTTGCGCACGGCCGGCGTGGGGCCGTCGGTGCGGACGAAGAACTTGCGCAGCTCGTCTGCCTGGGCCATCGACCTCACCTCGTCGAGGTCGGCTTCGAACTTCGTCGCGAGCGAGCGCAGGCCCGCCGAGGTGTCCGCGTACGCGGGGGTGTTGACGGGGGCGACGTCGACGAGTTGCACGCCGAGGAGGCGACGCAGGGGGTAGCCCTGGTCCGTCATCGTCCAGTCGTCGTCCAGGGTGCGGAACGCGAAGGACGACTTGCGTACGTCGCCGCGCTCGACGAGCTCGGTGACGTACGACATCGCTGATGGCGGGAGCACGTCGTACGACAGGCCGTACGAGTCGATGCCCATGCGCAGGGTGCCGGCCGCTGTCGTGCCCAGGAGGGCCATGTCGTCGTGGTTGTAGCGGGCGATGACCTCGGGCCAGCCGTCGCCGCGGCTCTGGTTGAAGGCCACCGGGTCGACGACCTCGATGAAGCCGCCGAGGTTCTTCGACTGGCGGTTGAAGGTGGCCGCGTAGCCGCCGATGCGCTTGGCGCCGTCGTCGGCGCGCAGTTCGGCCTTGCCGGTGTCGCCGGAGGTGTACCGGCGTTCGATCTCCACAGTGCCCTCCAGGCTGTTGTGACCGGTGATGGTGCCGTCTGATCCCCAGTTGTCGGGGATGAGGTCGCTCAGGCCGATGGCCTGGGCGCGCTTGATGATGTGGGCACGGATCGCGTTGTGGCTGGCGCCTCCGCGGCCCACGGCACGGATCGCGGCCTCGAGGTCGTCGCGGCCGTGCATGTTCGCCGGGCGGATCGGATACGAGCCGTCGGGCATCGTCCACCCCTGCGCGGTGGCATACCGGCGGGCGGCTGCGTCCAGGTCAGCGGCGTTCGGAGTGGTGATGTTGCCCTGGTCAGCCATGCTGTTGTCCCTTTCCGGGGATCAGGCGCAGCCGGGGATCGTCGTCATCGCTGCGGATCGTCGGCGGGGTGATGTTGACGCCGGCCGCGATCGGGAGCGGTGTGTAGTCCTGGCCCTTGCCGTCCGGCAGGGGCGGCATGTCCTCGCGGTTGCGGATCTCGTCGATGTTCATGCCGCCGATGAGGCGCGTCTTTTCCCAGATCGACCAACGGGTCAGCGGGTCCAGGCGGATCAGGTGATCGGCGTCGAACTTCACGCACTGGCCGCGCGGGGTGAGGTCGGAGAAGTGGGACTCCAGCTTGCTCATGTACGGCAGGAGCCCGAACTGGATGAGCTCCAGCTCTCGCTGCTGGGGCGAGCTGTAGGACATGGAGCCGCCGGTCTCGCCGCCGATGAGCTCCGGCGGGATGCCGTAGATCGCCGCCAGCTGCGTGGCGCCCAGCTTCATCGTCGAGATGAACTGCGCTTCGTACGCCGGGACCGTGATCGCGTTGTAGTCCCAGTCCTTGCCGTACACGATCGGCTGCCGGGAGCGGATCGCCGCGACGAGGCGCTCCTTGATGACCGAGGCCTCGGCCTGGTCGACCTTCTGGGTCGTCGACTTGAAGGTGCCCGGCGGGACCCCGCCGGTGCTGTGCCAGGCCTCCATGTACTCCTGGGCGGCCAGGTTGGTCGTCGCCATCGAGGCGAACGCGCCGATCGGCGACAGGCCGAGGATCTTCCCAGGCAGCGTGAACCAGGGGATGTGGACGATGTCCTCGGGGTTGTCGACGCGGTTACCGAGGACGTACCAGATGGGGTTCACGAACGAGCCGGGCCCGTACGGCATCGAGTCGACGACCTGGACCCAGTCCATCGGGAGCCACTCGACCATGGTCGGGTAGCCCAGGTAGTCGCGAGCGGTCACGAAGCCGACGGCGTTGCCGCGGAAGACCAGGCTGAGCACGGCGCGCCAGATCCAGTCGTTCAAGTTGCCCTGCGAGGAGGGGCTGCTGAACAGACTGGACAGGGACAGTCGCTGGACGCCATCGGCCATCTCGCGGTACTGCCGTAGCGGCGCCGCCGCGATGTTCGACGCGAGCACGCGGCCGGCCGCGTAGACCGGCGCCAGGCGCAGCGCGCGCTCGGTGCTGACCGATCCGGAGTTCGCTGAGCCGCCCTGTGCCCACGGCACAGAGGTGATGGCGCGGCTCTCGACTGCGCCACGGGACTCAACGCCGACGATCCATGCGCCAGCCCTGGCGAAGCCGCGCGCCGCGACGCCAAGCCGACGCCCCCAGGTGGCGCGCGCCGTCGTACGCCAGCTGCTCGCCGTACGGCCGCGTGCGTCCATCCAGACATCGCCGACGAGGACCGGTCCCCCATCGTCCGAGGTCCTAGACGGCTTGCGCCGGCGCAACAGCTTCACGCGCTCGCCTACCAATCCTCGTCGTCTGGCTCATAGCCCGCGATCCAGAACCCGACCCGGTGGCGCAGCCGTTCGATGAAGTCGGCGCGCGCCATGCGCCAGCGGATGCGCCGCGGCAGCGGCTCCGGCGCGGGTGGCGGCTCCATGCCGGGCGGCAGCGGGATTCCGGCGTCGAGCAGGTGCTCGGCCGACACCGGAACGAACGCCGAGAACTTCTTCACCGTGAGGATGTGCGCCGCCAGGTCCTCGCCGGGCTGCTCCGGGAACTCCGAGCTGAATGGCACGCGCGCCGCCTCCTAGAAGATCGATTCGAGGACGTCGTATTCGGCGGCCGACAGCAGATGGGAGCGGGTCTCGAAGGACCACCGGGCGACGGACAGGGCGACGAGCGGGCTGATGTCGACCTCGGCGCCGTTCGCGGTCCACGCGATCGTGTCGCCGGAGGTCCTCGTCTTGGCGCCGGCCACTGCGATGTCGAGCGGCCTGGCCGGCACGTAACGGAAGGCGGCTTCGCGGACACCGTCGAGGATCTGCCCGGTGGCGGCCGCCATGTCGACCGCGTTGGTGACGGCCAGGTTCCCGGACTCCGGAGCGTCCGGGTCTTCCGGCTTGGCGAAGCCGGCCTTGTCGAGCTCCGTCTCGAGGTAGGCGTACGTACCGCGGCCCATGGCGATAGCGACCGGCTCCAGGGCTTCGCGGAGTTCGATCAGGCGCGGGATGACCCACTTGGAGCCAGGCCGGTAGTCGGCTAGCTGCGCGTGGCCGAGGCCGTCCTCGCGCAGGCCGTAGACGACGATCGCGCCGTAGTCCCGCAGCGGGGACAGGTCGACGCCGAGCGCGATGCCGCCCTGGCGCCGGGAGTCGGCGTCGGCGAGGACGGCCCACAGCTTCGGGTCGATGACGGTGTTGCCGCCCTGGATCCGCTTGGGCCAGATGCCGCAGATCTCCCGCGCGAAGCCCTGGTCCCCCATGCCGCGTCGGTCGCGCAGAGTCGACTGCTCGGTGACGCGGATGCCGTACGCCGGGTTCGTCGCTGCCCACAGCGCCGGGTCGTCAAGGTCGATGTCGTCGAGGTGGTCTAGGTCACCGCCGGCGCCCCAGTCGCGGTAGCCGAGCGAGTCATCCCCGCCGGCTTCGGCTCGCTCGCGGAGCATGAACATCACGTCGCCGGACACGCCGTCGAGCGGCGGCGACGAGGTGTAGATGATCTGCGGGTTCGGACGGGCCCGCATCGTCGGCATCAGCGCTTCCTGCTGAAGCAGCGTGTATGCGAACGACTCGTCGATGATGACCAGGTCGCCGGAGAACCCTCGTCCCGAACCCTTCGATCGGGCAACGAACTTGACCCGGGCGCCGGTGTCGAGCCTCTCGAAGGACTCTTCACCGTTGGTGTTCGAGATCTTGATCCGGATGCCGTCGACTTCGAGCAGGTTCTCGTTGTTCCCGACCTGCTTGCCGAGCTTCCGCAGCAGCGCCCGGAAGCGCCGGAACGCCTCCATCGCGGTCTTGTACTCGTGCGCAGACCACAGGATCAGCTGCTCGCCCAGGAGCAGGAACCCAGCGAGCACGCGGGCCTCAAGGATGGCGCCCTTGCCGTTCTGTCTGGCCACCCACTCGGCGTACTCGAAGCACGCCCAGCAGCCGTCGGTCTTGCACGCCAGCAGCAGGTCGATCGCGTTGCACTGCCACGGGTCCAAGACGAGGGCGGCGCGCGCCGCCAGCTCCCGCGCCTCTGGGCCGTACGTGTAGGCGTAGGGCGGGTGGACCTCAACCCTCGGCTTGCTTGCGCGCGATCCGGGCCGTGAGGTCGGAGACACCCGTCGCCTCCCCGTCACTGCTCGGAGCGGGCGGGAATCCGACCTGGCCCTGGCGAATCTCGGCGACCAACGTACGAAGAGCGCCCTGTTGCTGCCGCGACTCCGCCAATACCCCAGAGATATCGGCGACTTCACCGTTGACCTGCTCAGATCCACGCACGATCATCGTGTTCAGGACGTCGAGCCGGTCAGCGATCCGGCAGGCCTCCTCCAGCAACACCAGGTGCGCCGGAGTGAGCTGCCAGAGGTCCACGCACTCCGTCCAGAGCCGCGCGCCGCGGTCGCCGAGACCGAGCGGGAAATCTGCGGCCATTTCGGACCCTTCCATGATCATCGACCCCAGTGAAAAACAGCGGGGGGAGAGGGAGGGTCAGGTGGGGGCGGGGTCGACCGCCACAAGATCAAAAAAGACGATCTTGATTGGATTTTCACGTTTCCGCAGGTCAGAGCGCTGCGACGTCCACCGATAGGCTCTCCCGGCGCTGCTGGGCGCCTCTGAGCTGGTTGTTCCTGATCGTGTTGCAGCGGCGGTGGGCGAGGCGGCAGTTCGTCCGGTCGTGGGGATCTCCGCCCATCCAGAGCGGATGGACGTGGTCGACAGTGCGCCCCATGGGGTGCGTCTGGCCGGGCAGGGACTGGTCGACCCACTGTCCGCACCACCAGCAGTGGGACTCTTCAGCGAAGACCTGTGCCTGAACCCTGCGCCATGGTCGCCCGCTGCGTCCCTGCTTGGTGCGCTGCTCGATGTCCTGCTTGGTCAGGCGGGGCATGGTCACCACCCTGGACATGCCAGAGCCCGGCTCTGTGGCCGGGCTCATGAGGCAGTACGTGCACCATGACTGATGATGCGTGTCAAGTGATCTCTGGTCAAGCCGCCTTACCGGGGCGTATGGCGCTGGTGAGGTCGGCGAGGTCCCACATGGCGGGGGCCTGGCCGGTGGTGCCGGGTTCCCGGTGGTAGTTGGCGGCCTTGATTCCGTGGCGTCGGGCCCAACTGCGGAAGCTGTTCGGCTTGATGCCGAGCGAGTACGCGGCCATGGCCGTGGTCACGAGGGGCCGGCCGTCGCGACCGGTGGGGGTGGTGGTCATGTATGCAGTGTGCCCGCTGCGGTGGGAGTGCCATGCTGGCCGTATGCACCGTCTGATCCGCCGCCTGCTCGGCATGGGGCCGAGCCCGTCCGAGGTCCACCGTGCAGCGGGGCGCGTCGTCACCGATCTGTTCGTGCTAGGGCTTCAGGATCCTCGGCCGCTGACCGCCAAGGAGATGGACCGCCTCATGGCCTACACCGGTGGTGTGGCGCGGCGGTCCTTCTCTGCGCTGTACGAGGACGAGGACGGCCAGCTGTATCGTCGCCGCTTCAGACTGGCTCTGTGCTCGGCGAGCGGGGGTCATTCCCCATTGGGCGCCTGGACGGGGCCAGTCCATGTGCGTTGAAGGAAGGCTACGTCAGCCTGCCGGTTCATCTGGAGCTGCTTCTCGCGGAGATCAGCGATGTCATCGGCGCGTGAGGCGCGCAGTGCCGACTCGATGACGAAGTGCCGCGCCCAGTCGTAGTCGTCCGCTGTCAACTGTGTGTGTGACGTGGCCTCGACGTACCGGTGTTCGCCGTTGCCGTAGTGGTGCACTGTGGGGGCGATGATCCGGAATCGTGTCAGGCTGGGGTAGTCGATGCCGAGGCTGATTGCCCGTAGCGCTTCCTGTGTGTGCTCGGCGATCTCCGACAGTTTCGCCAGCCGCCCATCCCGAGGGGCGTCTCGACCATCCAGTTTGGGCGCGTCGAAGCTTTGGAGGGTGGGGCCGAACGCAAACGGTCTCCCCTTGGAGAAGGTGTTCCGGGCGGAGTAGTGCCTGAAGAGGGCGTCGAGTGCGAGGGACACGCCGGCCATCGCCATGGAGTAGTCGCCGAGGTCGGCGTGCGTCTGCGCCTCTCGTAGTAGCTGGCTGACTTCGGGCTGCGTGAGCAGGTCGACCATGTCGATGGAGTCGAAGTCGACGTTGAAGACCTTCGGGGTGGCGGTGGTGAAGAACTCGGCGAGCGCCTCCTGGGCCTGCTCAATCTGGTGCGCCGAAGGGAAGGTGCCGTGGTGCTTCAGTGCCACGCGTGCGTCGTTGAGTTGGCGCATGCGCTCTTTTTTGGGCAGGTCTACGTGGGGCTTGATCAGCGCCCAGTACGCGATGAACTCGATGTTCCTCGTCGGCTCCAGGCTGAGGTGCTGCACCGCCAGGCCGAGGAAGTTCTCGACAGCGTCGTGGAAGGAGGTGATGGCCCGGGAGCGCAGCGGAGCCGGTTGGCGGCTCTGCTCGATGCCCTCGCGGTAGAGATACCGGACATACGCGAGGCGCTGCACTGTGTGCTGATTGAGGGGCGCTGACATGGAAACTCCTGCTACTTGCGGGGGTGTTCAGATTGCGGCTTTCCGGTAGTTGAGATCAGCATGGCACGTGGGTCTGACAACGCCCGGAGCATGACGGGACGTTGGGCTTTGGTGCGATTTGCGAAACGCGGACGGCCGGATGCAGAGTGCGCGCCATGCGCTACTACGTGATGAGCGGCCCGCATCAGGGCGAGACGGGGACGATGACCGAGGGAGTTGGCGAGATCCAGCTGCCTCACCCGGCGGTTGGCGGGGTGCACTGCCGGTACAAGGTGAACAGCAGCGACTCCATGATTGAGCAGGACGGATTCGAGATCGGCGTGCAACTGCACTACGCGGGAGACGTCCCCGGGCCCACGGCCGGGGTATAGAGGTCGGCCCGGGACGCCGTGGTGACGTCCCGGGCCTTTCTCAGTGGTTGGGGTGACAGAGGCCGCTCTTCAGGCTCCTCGACGTCTTGTGGGTGGGCCGGGGTTCTGCCCCTCCCGGGCGCACGGGGTCGCGCGGCCCACCCAGAACGCGGGCGGTGTACGGCCGCCCGGTACGCCTGCCCGTTTCAAGGGCTCGCCGCCAGCGTACGCCTGATCGTCAGTCGCCGGTCTTGCGGTATCCACGGCGCCCCTTGAGTGCCTTGGTGGCGGTGGCGCCATACCAGCGGTTGACGCCGCCTTCGGTGTCGTCGGGTTCGGGCCAGCGGCGCCGGGTGAGGTCGGCGCGGATCGTCCCGGCCTTGATGCCGATGCCGGCGGCCTCGAGTTGGGGCGCGGTGTAGAGGCGGCGCGGTTCGAGGACGGCGCCTTGGCGGTCGATGTGGTCGCGGATGAACTCGTCGATGGCGTGGGGGTCGTACTGGACCCAGCGGCCGCGTTTCTCCGGCAGGGGTTCGGGCCACGCGGGGTGGCGGCGCCAGGTGTTCTTGACGGTGGTCAGCGGGCGGCCGGTGCGGGCTGCGATCTCCTCGACGGTCTCGGGAGGTCGAGGCGGCTGTTCAGCGCCCGAGGGGCCCCGCGTGGGCTCTACCATGGGTGTTCTGTCCTTCCTTCTGAGGCGGGATGGATCCGACCGGCGAGGGTTTCGCAACGGCGCTCTGGTGCCGAGGCTTCGGCCTGGCCCTCGCCGGTCTCGCGTCTTCAGTGGATACCGCCCCCGGCTGGCTGCCGGGGGCGGTGTTAGATCAGTCAGCCTCGTTGATCACCAGCCAGAGAGCGAGTGCCTTGAGCGACTCCTCCGCGACGAGGAGATTCGCACCGCACCCTTCGGCTCGGGTGAACATGTACCTCGCTGCGCAGAGCGCGTAGAGGTCGATCGCCGCCAGGAGGTGAATGCAGCCGGTGTACAGCTGCACCGCCTGGAGCTCACCCATGGGCTGCTCGGCCGCGAGTTCCGCCGCCCGCTGGATTGCGGGGTAGGCGTCGCTTGCGGGGATGTGCGGGTCGGTCGGGAGACCGATCGGCACGGGGAGCATCCCGCAGACGTCGACGAGGATGGTGTAGACCGTTGAGATCGAGAGGGAGAGGACCCTCATGATCTCGTCCTGCTGGTCAGCCATGTGACTGTCCTTCCACTGTTGAGTTGAGATGGATCGGGAGGGTCGGGGTTCGCAGCCCCTCACCTCTTGAGTAGTACTTTACAGC
>NZ_JBEXCS010000085.1:0-42960 GCF_040605395.1 Streptomyces sp. NPDC005648
GCCGGCTTCCGGCTTCCGGCTCTCCGGCTTCCGGCTTCCGGCCCGCCGGCTTCCGGCTTCCGGCCCGCCGGCTTCCGGCTTCCGGCCCGCCGGCTTCCGGCTTCCGGCTTCCGGCCCCCCGGCCTCCGGCTTCCGGCTTCCGGCTTCCGGCCCCCCGGCCTCCGGCTTCCGGCTTCCGGCTTCCGGCCCCCCGGCCTCCGGCTTCCGGCCCCCCGGCTTCCGGCCCCGACTTCAGCCGCCGTCCCGCAGAGACCGCGCGGCGCACCGTCGGCGCGGCGGGTCGCGGTGGGGTGTGGTGGCGGGTGGAGCTGGTGACGACTGTCCGCGCGGCTGTGGCCGAGGGCCTCGCTGACGTCGTGGTGACGCCCGTGTGACGGCGCCCCTGCGAAGGTGGCGCTGCCGGACGGGCGGGGAGGCACCTCGCCGGGGCCCGGCCGGCAGCGGGGGAGACATGACGGCATTCAGGGACAGGGCGCTGCTCGCGCTGAGCGACCCCGTCGCGCTGGGGGCGCTGCTGTCGCCCACCGGCGCTTCGGGCGACCGGCGCCTGCGCACGATGCTGGCCACGGCCTACGACCTGGCGGCGGTCCGGATCGACACGGTCACCGGGACACGGGTGCGGGAGATCGCCCTGCAACGGCCGCTGTTCCCGACGGCCCGTCAGGACGGGGTGTGGTCACAGATCGTGCCGGCCTACTCCCGCACCGAACTGACGCTGAACGTGCCCGCGCCGGCCCGGCCCGTCTGGATCGACGTGCGCGCCGGCATCGACGTCACCCTGGTGGCCGAAGTCGACCCGGCGGGCGCGGAATCGGTGGTGACCCGGGCGTTCGACGACTTCACCACCTTCGACGAGTTCCGGGCGCGGTTCACGTTCTTCGATCTCGACGCCTTTCTCGCCGAGCACGGGATCAGCACCGTGGCGGAGCTGAAGGACTCCTTCCACTACCTGGTCACGGACATACGGCTGCGTACGCCCCCGCCGTTCGACCCGGGGGACCCGGCCAACACCCACACGCTGCCCCTCACCCTGGCGGCCGTGGTCGTCGATCCCTTCGACCTCGCCGGCGGACTGCGCGCCACCCGGCTCGTACGGGAGGCCGCCCGGTCGCTGACCGTCCCGCCCCCCGCCGGGCTGCCGGCCGAGGCCGGTGAGGCGTACGCGACGGCCGTCGTCCTCGCCGCCGACGGCCTGCCCGACGGTCTGACCGCAGCGGACGTCGAACAACTCTGCGCCGGCGAGGGCGTGGTGAGCCTCTTTCTGCCGGCCGCGTGAGGAAGCCGCGGGGCCGCGACGGCCGCCGGGCGGGCCGGCCCGCGCCGGGCACCGCGACGCACCCGGTACGGCCTCTCCCGCACCCCTGCCCGCCACCGACCCGGCCTGACCGGCCCCACCCTGGAGGAGAACCCTGATGCCCGTTCGGTATATCCGGGTTGACCCGACCGTCAACCTGTTCGCACCGGCCGTCCGCGCCTTCGGCACGATCGCGATCGTGGGCCGGGTGGCGGCCCCCGCCACGACGGCCTCGGCACCGGCGTCGTCCTCGGCAGCGGAGTCGGCACCGGCCGAGAAGACGGCCGCCGCGGCGGCGCCGACGGCCGTGGCGCCGACGCCCGTGGCGTTCAGCAGCCCCGACAAGGCACAGGAGACCTTCCCGGGCGAACTGGGCGACGCGATCGCCCTGGCGTTCGCGCAGACGCCCGGTCCCACCCTGGTCCACGGAGTCCCCGTCGACGCCACCGCACCGGACTGGAAGGGCGCGCTGTCGGTCGTCGCGGGCCTTCAGGCACAGCTCGTCGTCCTCGCCGGCACCCCGGTCGACGCCACCACCAGGGCCCCCCAGGGACCGATCGGCCTGCTCTCGGCCCATGTCACCTCGGTGTCCGGCACGGGTGCCGACGGGATGGAACGGATGGGTGTCGCGATGCTGCCCAAGAGCAGCGTCGACACCAAGGTGATCCTGCCCAACGAGCGGATGGTCTACATCGCGCACAACAGCGACCAGGACGCCGCGGCGGCCGTCGCCGGCACCATCGCCGGCTACGAGCCCTTCGTGTCGCTGCTGCTCAAGCAGGTGAACATCGTCAGCCCGCCGTTCGGCCCCGACGACATCGACACCCTGAACGGGCCGTCGGAGGTGTCCGGATCGGGACCGACCGGAAGCGGCGTCAACTGGCTGGCCAGCCCCGCGCTCATCCCCGGCGACGGCGTGTACATGGGCGAGGGCTACACCGGCGACTCCGGCAGCCCCAAGAAGTACATCGACATCTGCCGCTTCGTCGACCACCTGTCCTTCCTGCTCAAGGCACAGCTCATCGGGTCGATCGGGAACGTGCGTATCAGCAGGTCCGGGCTGCGCGCGCTGATCGCCCAGATGGAGGCGGTCCTCGGCCCCTTCGTCGACGACGGCGTACTCAACGGCTTCGAGATCGTCGTCCCCGTCCTCACCCTCCTGGACAAGGACCCGGCCACGCTCACCGCCGACGAGGCCAACCGGATCCGCACCGCCGAGGCGCAGCGGCTCGTACAGGTGCTGGCCGCCGTCGAGTACGCCGGTGCCGTGCACCGGATGTCCCTCGCCCTGAAGTTCGACTAGGCACGTCCGACCGAGGAAGGCACGCTGATGGCCGACTGGAACACCCGCCTCGAAGTGAAACTCGGGGACTCCACGATCACCCCCATCTCGACGTTCACCCCGACCTTCAACGCGCCGCACACCGTGCTGCACAGCATCGAGGCGGACAACGTCGGGTTCGTCCGCCAACCCGCCACCTTCACGTTCACCATGGGCGTGCCGGCGGTCGCGACGGTGGTCGCCGACCTGACCCAACTGGCCACGGAGGGAACCGAGTTCCAGATCGTCGTGGCCGAGAAGAAGGGCACGGACTGGGCCTTCAACTCGATGAGGTTCGCCCGCTGCGTCGTCACCTCGGCGAACCCCAGCAACGTGGTGATCGACGGCGTCCCGCAGGCGAGCTTCACCTGCCTCGCGCTGTCCGTCGGGGTCGAGGCGTAGCCCGTGGACGGCGAGCCGGACGAGACTCCGGACGGCGTCGAGGGCGTGCCCGGACAGGACGTGTTCCCCGTACCGGGTTTCGCGGCCGGCGGCCGGGTGGAACGCACCGGCATCGCGCTGGTGCACGAGGGCGAGTACATCGTCCCGCAGGCCGGCAGCGAGGCCGTGATCTCGCCGCCGAGCGGGTCGGCGGTCGTCAACTACCACTTCCCGGTCCGGATCGAGATCGTCGGGAACCTGCCCGACGCCGAGGTCCGCCGCGTGGCCGGTCATGTCTTCGACCAGCTCGACCGGGAACTGTCGACCCGGATCTGACGGGTGTGAAGGGGGAGGAACCCGATGGCCGACGCGGCGAACCCACCGGTGCTGGTGGGCCCGGTGCCGTTGCTCTACGTCCAGAGCATGACCGTCAACGAGGGCTACCGCATCGAGCGGATCATGGGCAGCCGGTTCTCCCAGGCCACCCAGCCCACGAACCTGACGATCGCGATCGAGGCGGTCCTGCCCGGCCCGCGCCGGCTGGAACAGAAGAAAGCCCTGGAGGCCCTCGCACTCACCTCACGGCTGCTGGTCGCCGCCGTCGCCCGGGGGGAGTCCGCCGTCGGGATCGCGGTGGTGTCGGGGCTGACCGTCAGCCTGAACATGCAGATCACCGATCTGCGCTTCACCCAGGGCGTGGCCAGACGCGACGCCCTGGACGTGTCGATCGCGCTCCAGCAGATCCCGCCGGCCCTCCCGGCCGCGGTGCTCGGCGAGGTCGGCGACCTCGGCCTCGCCGCCGGCACCGCGGTCGTGCCCACCGGACCGTCCGCCGCCCCCGTCCCCCGAGTCCCGGGCGCCCCGCTGTGAGCCCGCGACCACCCCGTCATGACCAAGGAGGCCGGATATGGCGGCCCTGACCTATCTCACCCTGCCGATCGACCCGGCCGAGGGGTTTCCGCAGGCCTTCCGGCTGGCCCTGGCCGATCGCTCCTACCGGTTGCGGCTCTACGCCAATGTGGCGGAGGACCTTCTGCGCGACGCGCCGGACGGCGTCCTCGACCTGCCGGTCGACGGCGGGTTCCTGGTCCTGTCGGTCGCCCGCGAGGAACCGGCCGGCCTGACGACGATCCTGCTGCGCAAACTGGCGCCCGGAGTGGAGTACCACGCGGCCGAACTGGCCCTGACGTTCCCCACGATGCGGCTGCACCCGCGCAACCTCAACGGGGCCGGATCGTTCGGCTCCCAGGTCGTCGGAGGGGTGGCTCTGCGATGAGCGGACGGGCGGCCCCGCCCCGGGAGGCCACGGCATGAGCTTCGTCATCCGGTACCACGTCGAGATATCGGCCCCCGGCGCACCGGGCGGCCTCGGGCCGGGACTGCCGGTGACCGTGTCCAACGACATACTGGCCGGTTCCCATGTCCTCGACGCCGAGATCACCGTCACGATGACGGAGGGCGCCGCCACCGACACGTTCGAGGTCACGCTGATCAACCTGCCGACGGACGTGACCGACCGGATCCGCGCCGTCCAGGCGACGACCCCGGTCACCGTCTCGATCCGTCTCGGCTACTTCGACGACCCGTCCACCAGGACGGGCGGCACCGGCCCCGTCCTGGTGGGGCGGGTCACCAGGGTCTCCGGGAGCGTCGGCGAGGACGGCTACGCCCGCACGGTCCTGTCCGGGCAGGAGGAGGCCGGCTACCGCCTGCGCAACACATCGGTCGCCCTCGGCAGCCCCGCCGGGACGAGCGCCGAGAAGTTCGCCCGCACCATGGTCACCGAGCTGGGCGTGCAGGTCGCCAAGGGATCGACACTGCCCGGGGACCTGAGCGGCTTCACGGTGCGCAGCGAGACCACGCTGGACGCGCTGCGCATCCTGACCGAGCGGGGCGACGTACCGCTGGTGGTCCGGGACCGTACGGTCTACTTCGGCGCCTCGGTGGGCGCGGCGGGGGACACGGCGCCGGTGGCGCTCGACCCGGACACCAACATCGTATGGCTGGACACGTCCTACGCGGAGGACACCGGCGGCCGGCCGTCCCCGCCGGTGCGGGCCGCGGTGAACCTGGCCGTGCTCGGGCATCCGGGGCTGCGCGTCGGCCAGGTGGCGAAGCTCACCGGACTGTCCGGGGTGCCCGACGGCACCCTGCGGATCTCGCGGGTGGTCCACCGGTTCACCATCGCCGGCGGATACACCTCGGAACTCGGCCTGATCGCGGCCGCCGCCGGAGAACGGGCCCAGGCCACCACCGGCGTCCAGGTGGCGGTGGACCGGCTGCAGGGCATGGTGGACCGGGCCCGCGGCGACCATCCGGCCATCGACGTGGGCGAGGTCACCCGCTACACCGCCGGCGTCGGCAAGCACCTGGCGTCCCTGCACTACGCCCAGGTCCCGGCCCCCGGAGTGGCCGCGCCCAGCGTGGCCAGTCCGGTCGGCACCGGGGCTGACCTGCACGAGAAGCCGATCGCCTCGGCGTTCGCGTTCGACCGCACCGGCCTGGTCGTGCCGGTCTACCCCGGCATGCGGGCACTGCTCGCCCACAACCGGGGTGACGTCAACGACGCGGTACTGGCCGGCTTCCTGTGGCCGGACAACCCCGCGACGCGGCGCCCGGCCAACGAGCCCGGCGACTACTGGCTGGCGCTGCCCACCGGACTCGGCGACGACGGCCGGCCGGCCGGTCCCGGTGCCAACGACCTCACCGACCGGTCCGGCCGCCGAGTGATCCAGACGGCGGGCCTGCACATCCTGGTCGGCGGGGACGCGCTGCCCGAGGTGGGCACCCGGCCGAAGCCGCCCGACGACGACACGATCACCATCGAGCACCACAGCGGTACGACCATCACCGTCGCCGCCGACGGCGCGGTCACCATCAGCACCAACGACCACCCGATCACGCTGACCAACGGCACGGTCGGCCTGCGACTCGACGGTTCCACCGTGGCGGTGTCCTGATGGCCGCCGTCCTCACCGCCGCGGCCACCCTGCAGTGCCCGCACGGCGCACCGCTCCTGGTGGTGCCCGGCGGGCGGCTGCTCACCGTGGACGGCCACCCCGTACTCACCCGGGCCGACCTGCTCGGCGCGACCGTCCCGGCCTGTCCGAGCACACCGCCCTGCGGCCAGGTCGCCTCCGTCGACGCCGGCCTCGCCACGACCCTGCGGGTCGGCGGGGAGCCGGTCGCGCTGGAGACCGCCCGGGGATCGACCCTGGCGGCGTCGCCCTGGCAGGTCGTCTCGGCCGGCCAGACCACACTGGAGGCAACATGACAACGCCGACGTCCCCGGATCCGTTCGGGCGCGGCCTGCGCGTGGACGACGGAGACCTCGTGCTCGACGGCGGGGACCTGGCCGAGGTGAGCGGCATCGCCAATCTCGTCCAGGCCCTGACCCTGCGGGTCCTGACGCCCCTCGGCTCCGACCGGTTCGACACCGGTTACGGGCTGGACGTCACACGGGCGTTCACCGAACCCAACAGCGCCCGCATGGTCAAGGAACTCCTGAAGCTGGACCTGATCGCCACGCTGGGCACGGACCCGCGGGTCAGCGCGGTGGGCCGGATCACCTTCGACGACGATCCCGCACGGCTGGCGGCCGGTCCCGGCGCGGTGGCCGAGGCCCGGGCCGCCCGCGTCCACCGCGCCTGGCGGGTCGAGGCCGACCTGGAGACGGTGGCCGAGGTACCGGTCACGCTGCGTGTGAACGTGGAGGTATGACGACCGTGACCGACTACGGGGTGACCGCCGACGGGTTCGTGCTCAAGCCTCTCGACGTGATTCTCAGCGAGTCCTTCGAACGGGCCAGGGCGGTGTTCCCCGGCGCGGACCTGACCGGCACCAGCGCACTGCGCAAGCTCCTGGAGACGGCCGCCGCCGAGGACGGCGAACTGTGGAAGCGCCTGGAGGACCTCTACTACGCCAACTTCCTGTCGACGGCGGCCGGTGACGCCCTCAGCCTGCTCGGCGAGGAGACCGGCCTGGAACGCGCGGCCCTGGCGAGCACCGGCACGGTCCACGTCACGCTGGAGAACGGGCTGGAGGGCCGGACGTACGTACTGCCCGAAGGGGCCGTCCTGGTGACCGCCGCGACCGGCACCGACCCCGTCCGGGCGTTCGGCACCGTCGCCGCGGTCCGGCTCGACCGCGACCACCCCGGCGCCGACGTGGACGTGGTGGCGTTCGAGCCGGGACCGGACGGGGACGTCGGGCACGAGACCATCACCGGCATCGACCCGGCGTACCGGTCCGTCTATCTGTCCGACCTGGGGGCCGCCGACTTCACCGTGACCAATCCCGCCGGGACGAGCGGCGGCACCGGACGCGAACCGGACGCGGCCTACCGCGGCAGACTCCTCGGCCTGGCCCGCAACCTGTGGACGGTGGAATCCGTGGCGCAGGCGGCCCTGGGAGTCGGCGGCGTCCTCGACGTCGTCGTGTCCGACCCGCTCGGCGGCGTCGACGTGTCACAGAGCTACTTCGACCTGTTCAATTTCGACCAGCGGGCGTTCAGCAGCGAACGCCGCGTCGGGCAGCCGTACTTCTTCACGGTCGTGGTGGCGCACGACTTCCGTTGGCCGTGGAACACCACCGGTCCGGTGCCCGGCGTCTTCGAGCGGGTCGGCGCCGCGGTCGACGCGGTCCGGCCGATCGGCGTGCACGCCGACATCGTCGAGGCCGACCACATCGAGGTGGGGGTGCGGGCGACCCTCGTGGTCGTGCCCGGTTCGGACCACACCGCACTGCTGTCCGCGGTCCGCCGCCGGCTGGCGGCGGACATCGCGGGGCTCCGTCTGGGCGGCGACGTCCTGTACGCGCGGGTGGTGAGCGCGTTCGTCGAGCAGCCGGGCGTGCTCGACGTACAGGGGCTGCGTCTGCGCAGGGTCCCGGCCGCGTTCGGCCGGATCACCTTCGGCGACGTGCCGTTCCAGCGCGTGATCGCGGAGACCGCGGTGGGCGAGAACCTGGTCATGGGCCCGACCGAACTGGCGGTCTTCGCGCCCGACGGGGACTCCTTCGACGTCACGGTGGTGACGGGATGACCGACCCGGCCGCGCCCTCGGCGCCCGCGCTCGCCGCCGCCCGGATGGCGGCCCGGCTGACCCCGCCGTTCGCCCGCGGAGCGGACACGCTCGCACTGCGCCTGCTGCCCCTCGACAGCTCCCGGGCCACGGTGGACCCCTACGACTTCACCCGCCACGAGGCCCGCTTCGGCGTGCCGCCCGAGCCGCGCTACGTGGTCGTCACCACCCGGGACATCGACGTCGACACCACCCTGACGGTGACCCACGAGGAACCTGGCGCCGCCTCCGAGGACACCCGGCTGACCGTGCCCGCCAAAACGGTGGCCGGGACCTCGTTCCTGCTCGACGCGCCCCGGTCCGCGACCGCCCGGCTGGTCCTGCTGACCATGGGGACGTCGCCGTTCGACAACCGGCCCCAGGACTGCTGGACCCTGACCGCGCTGCTCGGCACCACGGCCAAGCTGCTGTGGGCGACGGGCGCCGAACGCGACGAGTTGCGCCGGCACGCGGTCAGGACCCTGGCACAGCGGCATCTGCCGTCCGCGCTCGGGCCGAGCCTCGACCTGATCGGCGCCGACCTCGGGGTGCCGCGCTTCCCGCCGCTGCCGCACGGCTTCGACGACGACACCGTGGCGCTCTACCACCTGGACGACACCGCGGGCTCCACCCCGCAGGTGGCGGACGCCACCGCCGCGCACCCGGGCCGCTTCACCGGGCATCCGGGCACGCTCAGCGGCCCCGTGCAACTGGGCGTGCCCGGCAGGTACGGCCGGGCCATGGCGTTCCGGGCGGACGGAGCGGCGGTCCTCGTCCCGGCCGGCCCCGACTTCGACATCGGCGACGAGGTGTGGGCCGGTGCGACCGTCGAGTGCTTCGTGCGCCCCGACCCCGCCCCGGATCCACGGCCCGAGCCACCGTCCGACCCCGCACCCCAGGACGGACCCGTGCTCAGCCGGCGCGCCGCGCCCGACGGACCGGGCCCCGGCTGGGCGCTGTCCATCGGCGACTTCGGCCGCGGACTCGCCCGCAACGTCCGGTTCACCATCGGCGACGGCGACCCGCACCACGATCTGACCCTGTTCGCGGACACCACCCTGCCCACCGACGCGTTCACCCATGTCGCCGCCGTCCTCGACCGGATCACCGGCCGCCTGGGGCTGTTCCTGGACGGGCGGCTGCGCGACTGGCGCTACGTCTACCCGCTCGGCCCGGTCGCGAGCCCCGCCCCGCTGATGATCGGTTCGGTCCTGCCCGGCGGCTTCCGCGGGGTCGTCGACGAGGTACGGATCAGCTCCGCGGCGCGGGCGGACTTCGCGCCCGTCCTCGGCGAGGGCGACGACCACTACCGCCGCCGGCTGGAGCTCTTCCGCCGCTGGACGCTGCCCACCCCGGCCAACCTCACCGGCCTCCTCAACCGGCTCACCGGGCCCATCGCCGGGCGGAGCGACGCGCTGGTGGTCGACGACACCGACGCGACCCTGGTCCGCGGCACCCGGCTGGTCCGCGTCCGCCCGTACTCCCTGCTGCCGGGGGAGAGCGTCGACGCGGCCGGACGGCGCCGGACGACCGAGGCCTCCGTGGTGGGAGGCCCCGGCCAGGAGGACACCTTCGACCCGGCCTATCTGCTGCGCTACGACCGCACGGACGTGGACTTCACCCCGCCGCCGGCCGGGACCGCGCCGGCCGACCCGCACCTGATGCAGGTCGGCGTGGCCGAGTGCCTGGACACGCTGGTCACCCTGGTCGGCGGCGAGACGACCCCACCGGGACGCCTGCTGATCGGCGCCGCCTACGATCCCGCGGCGGCCGATCTGCGGGCCACGGGCCGCGCGGTGCTGCTCGGGCACAGCTCGGTGGCCACGGGGCGGCTCGCGGCACTCGCCCACCGGGCGGGCTTCGACTACGTCGTCCACCGCGCCGACACCCGGGAGGTCTACGCCGCCACCGCCCTCGGCGACTACTTCCGGATCGACCTGACCCCGGCCGGCACCGCGGTGCCGGACCAGGAAGCGGCCGGCACGGGTGACGCAGGCATCGATCCCGCCGACCTGGGCACCGGCACCCCGCTGACGCTGTCCCTGCGGCCCCCGCCCCCGCCGGACGCCTTCCTGACCTGGCTGGTGGTGCCCGGGGGCGCCGGGCGGGGCACGCTGACCCCGCTGAGCGACGCCGGAGCACGGCACCGCACCGCCTCCCTCACGGCCACCGCGCCCGGCCGGCTGATCGTCAAGGCCGACGTGGCACGGGGCAGACACACCGTCACGGCGTCGGCGACCCGGGTCCTGCGCGTCGGACTGCCCGGCCTGGACGCCGGCGCCACGGTCGCCGCCGACGGGACCCCCGGCGCGCCCGCCTCCGTCGTGGAGCGCCCGGGAACCTACTTCCACCAGGCCTTCCTGCTGCGCCACGCCGATCCCCGGGTCGACTACGCCGGCGACGACGCCCACCGGATGCAGCCCGCGGTCGCCGAGGTCCTGGACGCCCTGCTGGCCGAACTGGCCCGCAGGGGGACCGGGGGCCGGCTCGCGGTGACCGCCGCCTTCGACGACAGCGGCGACCCGCCCGACCCGGCCGCCGCCCAGGGACGCAGACTCGTCCTGCGGCACACCGTGCTGGACCCCTCGGCGCTGGCCCGCGTGGCGTTCGCGGTGGACTCGGGCCACCTGAGCAACAGCGGTGACAGCCTGGAGATCCGCCGGCCGCCCGGACAACTCGTCCAGGTGCGCGGGACGGCCACCGCGGACCCGGGCGCGGTCGTCGAACTGGACGAGGGGTGCACCGTCGACCTCACCGCGAGCCCCGCCCCCGCCGACCTGGCCGCCGCGGGCCTCTTCGGCCGGATGCCGGGGGAGGAGCCGCGCCTGGCCTGGGCGTCGGGAACCTACGACACGGCCGCGATCACCGTGGGCTCCAGCACCTTGCGGACCGTCACCCTGCGGGCCGACGCCGCCGGCATGGCCTGGGTGCAGGCGAGCTACCTGCTCGGCGGCCGGCCCGTCCCGTACACCTTCCAGGTACGGCTGCGGCCGGAGCTGGACGTCCCGGCGACGGTCGTCACCAAGGACCAGCACGACCTGATCATGAACTGCCTCAATGTGCTGCACCCCGTCGGCGTGGAGGTCGACACCACGGCGATCCGCGCGCACGTGGTCGAACTCCAGGGCGACCTGGCACAGGCCAACCCCGACTACACGTATCCGAGGTTCCGTGTCCGCGGCCCACTGCCGCCCCGAGTGAGAAGGCCCACCGCATGACCGACATCGTCTTCAACCCCACCTTCACGCACACGGAGTTCGTGGACGGTCCGGACGGCGACCGGGTCAGGGCGGACGAACCCAACGGCCTCAACAAGCGGTTCACCGCCATCGAGAGCGATCTGCGCCGGCTGTCGGGAGTCGTCGACGAGATCGCCGTCGCGGTGGCGCAGCGGGGGACCGGGCCGGTCACGCACCTGCTCGACCTGCCGCCGAGGCTGCTGCCGGTCGTCGACGGCCCCATCACCCCCGCTTCCTGGCGGATCACCGCCGGGGGCGCGGCCCAGGCGGTCGGCAACGGGGTGTCGGGCGTGATGGAGATGGCGCTCCCCGACAACGTCCAGCTGGTCTCGTTCCGCGCCAGGGGCCGCGGCGGCACCGGCTCCGTGGGGACGGCGGCCGTCACTCTGGTGCGGACCTCCATCCTCGACGCCCCCGAGGACACCCTGGCCTCGGTCTCCGGCGACAGCGACCCGTTCGACCGGACCCAGCACATCGACCTGTCCCTGGCCACCACCTCGACCGCGACGTTCCGCTACCTCGTCCGGGCCACCGTCGCCTCCACCACCGCTCCGGTGACCATCGCCGGCTTCCAGATCGTCTACACCACCAGCTAGGAGTCAACGTGGCCGACATCAGCTACGTCCCGACGTTCCGTCATGTCCTGTGGCAGGACCGCAGGGACCGGGTGGGGGCGGCGGGCCCGAACGGCTGCAACGGACGCTTCAACGCGATCGCGAGCGACCTGCGCCTGCTGTCCAGGGTGGTGGGCGACATCGGCGCCGCGATCGACGCGTCGAACGCCCCGCCGGCACCGCGCCCCCGGCGGCTCAGCTTCACCCCGGTCCTGCGGACCACCGCGTCCTCGACGGGCGAGTGGTCCTACGACGCCGAGGGCACCGCCGCCACCTTCGGCGGCGAGGCGATCGGTGTGGCCAACCTGACCCTGCCCGACGGGTTCCGGCTGTCGTCCGCGCGGGTCGTGGGCAGTCTGTCGACGAACTCCTTCGGAGCCGGCGGGGGCAGCATCTCGCTGCTGCGCACCCCTCTCCGGCTGGTCGTCCCGCCGCCGGCTCCCGAGGTGGTGGGCGAGGTCCAGAGCCTGCCGTTCCGCGGGGCCTTCGACACCCAGATGGCGCTCACCGCCTCGCGCACCCTGATCGACACCAGCGTCTTCCGCTACTTCTTCCTGGCGAGCCACATCACCATCACCTTCGGCGGCATGTCGATCGCGGCCCTCGATCTCACCTTCGTACCGTCGCCCTGACCGGAAGGGACACCCGTGACCGACCTCAGCTACACCCCCACGTTCGAGCCGACCGACTGGATCGACAACGTCAGCCTCATCACCGCCGACGGCCCGGACGGTTTCAATGTGCGCTTCGACGCGATCCAGGGCGACCTGCACCGGGCGGCCACCGTGATCACCGAGATCGACGCCGCGCTCGCCCAGCCCGTCGGCGTACCGACCGGCCGGCACCTGCTCACCCCCGGCCTCGACCTGGTCCCGGTGCCGGGAGCGGGCAACGGGTGGACCTACGACGAGACCGGTACGGCACACCCGGCCGTCGGCGGCGACGACAGCGTCGCGGTGATGGGCCTCAGCCTCCCGGGAAACACCAACCTGCTCTCGTTCCGCATCATCGGCCTCTGCTACGGCGCCCCGGGCAAGTTCCGCATCGCCTTGATCAGGACCCCGCTGGCCGACGCCGGCGGCACCCCCGACCAGCTGGCCGAGATCGACAACTTCACGTCCACCGTCACCAACCCGTTCGACATCACCGTGTCCGTCGACCCCGCGTTCTCCGCCGTCGACCCGGAGACGTACCGCTACTGCGTCGTGGCCACGGGGCGGGACATCCAGACGGACGACGTCGTCGGTCTGACGACCGTCCAGCTCGCCTACACCGCGGCCTGAGCGGGCGCCGTGCGCATCGACTGCCATGTCCCGATCACCCTGCGGATCATCGGGGTGCCCACCGACGAGCAACTGGCGGCGGCCGGCCGGGCGCTGACCCGCGCGGTGGCCGCCCGGCTCGCCGAGGCCGAACGCCTTCTCGCCCACCGGCACGGCCACCACGGTGCCGCGTCCGTGGAGGTCCGCGAGGCCTACGACCCGGCCCGCGAGGTCCACGGCGGGTACGCCGTCCCCTCCTTCGGGCACGGCGGCGAGCCGGTGGCGGTGCCGACCCGGCGGCCCGCGGCGCGCCGGTTCCGGGTGCGGCTGCGGCGGCCGATGTCACCACCGCAGCTGCTGCGGGAGTTCGTCCGGCAGTACTACCGGGCCACGGACGAGCACGAGGTGGACCGGCTGCTTCCGCTGTGGCGCTGGCAGGTCCCGCCCGGGCCCTCGGCCACCGCCGAGGACGCGCGCCTCGGCTTCCACGAACTGCACGTCACCGACGTCACCGAGTTGGGGCTGGAACGGCTGTCCGCGGCCGAGCGGGCCGACATCAACGCGGCGGCCGACGACCGGTTCCGGCGGGACAACCACCTCGCGCCGGACGCGATGCTCGGCACCGGCCCGCAGGACGCCGTCCTGCGCGCCCGCTGGATCGCCGCGCGGGCCGAGGTCCTGCGCGAGCACGACCTGCGCCGGGTGGTCGCCGCCCTGCCCGAGGACGTCAGGAGGATCCTCTTCGCGGGCGGCCGGGCAACGACCCTGGACGACTACGAGCCCCTGCTGCGCCTCGCACGAAAGCTGAGCGGTCTGACGCCGGCCCAGCGCGCGGGCTATCTGGCCGGGGTGGAGGCGTCGACGACCGACTGGGCCGAACTGGACGCCTCCGTCGAGCGGTACCTGGCGGCCGAGCGCGCACGCGCGTCCGCCGCGCGCCGCACCGCCGCCGCGAAGAGCACGCTCGACGGATGCGAGGACCTGTACCTGCTCTGGCGCCGCAGGAACGAACTGCGGGCACAGACGGCGTACGTCGACGACGGCGCGGCCTTCTCCGGATACTCGGCCGACGTCGGCGAACTGTTCGACACCGAGGCCCAGCTCCGGGAGGCCCTGGCACGCCACCGGTTCGCCGACGAACGGGCGTTCGTCGAGGCGATGGAGACCTACCGGCTCCGCTTCCGGGACGAGGCGGTCATCCTCGGGACCGACATCCTCGCCGTCTACGACCGTCTGCTCCACCGGGAGCAGGCCGAGCTGCGGGACATCGCCCACGTCCGCGCGATCGTCACCGGCATCGCGGGGACCACCGCCCGAGCCGACTACGAGGCGGCCTGGGAGCAGCAGGACCGGGCCGTGCTGCTCCACGGCGACGAATCGGACCTCTCCATGGCGCGGGTCCGCTCCCTGCGTGCCTCCGCCGACCGGGCCGTGGTGGTCGGCTCCGGCGGCAACCTGCTCGTGGACCCGGGCCGGCTCGGGCGGGGCACCGACCTTGAGGAGCTCGCGCGGCTCGACGTGCCCGCGGCCCAGCGCCACCTGCTCGGCCTCGCCGAGCAGCGGCTCTCGGAGACGGCGACGGCCCGTCACGAGCTGACCCACCACCCCGAAAGCGTCTTCGGCGAGCCGAAGCTCATCGAGGCGGCGAAGGAGCGTCACGGGGTGCGGGACAACACCGTCTACGCCTGGATCATCCGCGACTACGAGCCGCCGACGCACACCCTCGCCCTCGCCCTGCTCGCCCTGGTCCTCGCGGCACTCGTGCCCGTCGGCGGTGAGATCGCCATGGCCGCTCTCCTCGCGAACACCGCGCTCAGCACCTACCAGGTCGTGGAGGCGATCGACGACTACCGGCAGCAGACCGTCGCGTACCGGCTGGCGTTCCTCGACGACGAGCCCTCGCTCGGCTGGGTGATGGTCGCCGTCGCGGCGGCGGCCCTCGACCTGCACACCACGGTCGGCGAGTTGCTGAAGGGGTCGGCGCAGGGCCTGGACCGGCTCGCGGCGCCACTGCGCGAGTTCGCCGCCGCCACCGACGCCGGGACGGCCGCCGCGCGGCTCGGCGCGCTCACCGACATGATCGACACGGTCCACGGACTCGAAGGAGAGCTGCGCAAGGCGCTCAAGACGCATGCGGCGGCGGCGCTCGATCTCCGGCGGGCCGCCGGCCGCGTCCTGTCCGGCGCGGATCCGACCGTACCGTTCAAGATGCTGTACCACGCGGTCAGGACCGGTGCGAGGCAGTTCGCCCAGCTCCGCACGGACGCGCGGCTGCTCGCCCTCATGGGCGATGTGACGGGCCTGAGCGGTGTCGAGCGGGAGGAACTGAAGTTGGCGTTCCAGCGAGTCAAAGAGGTCGTCGACCTCGGAACGCGGCGCGAGATGGACGAAGCGACCCTTCTGGGCTACGTCGACCGGCTGGCCGCCGAGCGGTCCATCGGCAAGGGCGCGTTCGAGGAACTCCTGGAGGACATGCGGGCCTGGCGCTCCGCGACGGACCGACAGGCCGAGGCCGAGGCCGAGCGGAAGGCGGCGCAGTCCCTCGGCGGGCCGACGAAGCCCGGGACGGAGAAACCGAAGGCCGGCCGGGGGCCGAAGCGTACGGAGGCGGTTCCCGCCGATGGCACGGCGCCCCGCTGGAGGACTGTCCGGGAACTCGAGCGGGCCGCCGCGAAGGACCCGGAGGCGGGACAGGCCAAAGCCTGGTACGACAAAGCGAGCGACAGGCAACTGCACGATCGGGAGGCCCACGACCCGATCGCCAAGGAGCTCCTCGACAAAAGGTATGGGGGAGAGGACAGGCCCTACCGGCCCGACCGGCCGACCGACCTCGCGATGCAGGACCGGCTCCGTGGGGACCTGCACGAGGCGCGCCAGGCGGTGGAGACGGAGCGCCGACGCCTGGAGGAGGCCGGCCTGCGCCGCCGTTCCCCGCAGGCCGAGCGCAGACGCCGGGAGAAGGAGGGCCTGATCCGCCCCACACCCCGCGAGCGTGCCTGGCCGAGAGTGAAGACCAAGGTGGGCGAGCAGAGCGTGCAGCCGACCGCCAAGGCCGAGGCGGGATACGAGGGGTCGATCGCGGTCGCCCGGTCGGACATCTCCGCCCTCAAGGACGAGCGCTTCAGCGATGGATCGCCCCGGGCCCTCGGCTCCTACGACCCCGCCCATGAGATCAGGCCGGCGGACAACGTCGTTCCTCACGCGCACGGGCACGCGGAGGAAGCCCTCGCTCAGCGGCTGGACGAGCGTCTGAGCCGTCTGACGGACGCCGAACGGGAGGCCGCGCAGGGGCGGACCGTGTACATCCGCGTCGACCAGGAGGTCTGCTCGATCTGCGCGGCCGGAGTGCGCGACGGGTCCCGGGCGGGGGTGCTGCTCCAGCTGAGCGCGCGCCATCCCGGCATCTTCTTCGAGGTCACCGCCGACGACACCAGCACGGTCTATCGACTGCTCGAGGGGAAGAGGGTGCCATGAGCGCCGGACGGACGCACACCACGGCCCCGGGCTCCGAGGCACCGCGACGGTGCTACCACCTGCCCACCGACATCACCGTGCCGGACGGCCTGCCCGCCCGGGACGCCCAGGCGCTGCGGGAGCTGATCGTGGCCGCCGTCCGCGCCGCGGTGCGGGACACCGCCCCGGGAGGGACACCGGCCCCCGCGGCCGACTCCCGCCCCGAGCCACGCGAGCGCGTCGGACAGGACAGGGCCACACCACCGGAAGCGGCCGGCACACGGCTCGCCCGCCCGGCGCCCGTCTCCGGCCTCCGGACGCCGGAGCCCGATCCGGAGAACCTCTGACGGGGCGTCCGTCGAGCCGCCCGGGGTCACGGTCCCATGCGGCGGCCACACCCGCCCCTGCCGGTCCGATGAGCGGAACCGCGCGGGCACACGGCTCGCCCGCCCGGCGCCCGTCTCCGGCCTCCGGACGCCGGAGCCCGATCCGGAGAACCTCTGACGGGTCGTCCGTCGAGCCGCCCGGGGTCACGGCCCCGTGCGGCGGCCACACCCGCCCACCCGCCCCTGCCGGTCCGATGAGCGGAACCGCGCGTGACAGACCCCGGTGTGCCCTCGCAGGCTGATCGCCCCGGGCGGCCGCGAACGCCGGCCCGGGCACCCGCCGAGCGCTCGGCGGGCGGCGGCACACCGGGGAAACGGGGACGGGGATGGGACGGGGATGGGCCACAGCGAACTGACCGCGCAACCACGAAGACGGCACCCGGCACCACAGACCCCGGCACCACAGACGCCGGCACCGCGAACCCCGGCGCTCGCCAGGCTGCGGCTGTTCGGCGCGTTCGGGCTGGAGGACGCCGGCGGGAGCATCCCCGTTCCGGCGAACGAGCAGCGGCTGTTGGCCTATCTCGGGCTGCACCGGCGTGCGCCCCGTTCGGTGGTCGCCGGGACCCTGTGGCCGGACGTCACCGAGGAACACGCGCAGGGCAGTCTGCGCACGACACTCTGGCGGCTGCGCCGCACGCCCCACCCGGCGATCGGCAGCGACGGCGACATCCTCCGTCTCGCCGACGGAGTCCACGTCGACGTCGACGACTTCACCGGGGCCGCCCTGCGCCTGGCCGGCCCCGCGCACGAGACGGACGGGACGCCGCCCCCGCTCGGCCTCCTGGACAGAGGCGAACTGCTCCCGGGGTGGGACGAGGAGTGGATCTGCTTCGAGCGCGAGCGGCTGCGCCAACTCCGTCTGCACGCGCTCGAATCGCTGAGCGCCTGGCACATCCGGCGCGGCAGCTACGCCCTCGCGCTGGAGGCCGCGCTCACCTGTGTGGCGATCGAACCCCTGCGCGAGAGCGCCCACCATGCGGTGGTCAGCGTCCACCTGGCCGAGCACAACGTCGTAGAGGCGATGCGGCACTACGAGGTGTTCAGGCGGTTGCTCCGCGACGAACTGGGCATCGAGCCCTCGACGCACTTGGCCGCCAAGTTCCCCCACCGGCCCGAGGGAGGTGCACGAGGACCGTCGCCCCTGGCCGCGCCGCCCGAGCGGCACGACCGTCCCGGGTGACGGGGCCGGCACCCGCACCGCACGACCATCCGAAACCGACCCGAGATCCGAAAGGGGGAAGGCCGTATGGCCACCTGCCGTGGTGTCGACGTCTCCGTCTACCAGGCGGCCCAGAACTGGGCCGCCCGCAAGGCCGAAGGAGTCGTCTTCGCCTTCGTCAAGGCGAGCGAGGGCGAGCACACCCACGACCCGCGCTTCGTCCAGCACATCACCTCCGTGCAGGGCGCCGGGCTCGTCCCCGGCGCCTACCACTTCGGCTGGCCCAACCAGAACGCCGCCACCGAGGCGGCCAACTATGTGGCGGCCGTGAAACCCCACGCGGGGCCCGGCTTCGTCCACTGGCTCGACCTGGAACGCCGGTCCGACGGAGCCAACTACGCGGGCATCGGCGCCGCCGGGATCAAGGCCTACGCCACCGCGTGGATCACCGCGGTCCAGGCCGCGTTCCCCGGCCAGCGCGTCGGCGTGTACACCTCGGGCAGCGACCTGGCCGCCGGACACGCCCCGGCCGGCGTACCGCTGTGGTACCCGGCCTATCCCTGGACCGGTGCCGCCACCTACGCCCAGGCCGAGGCGCACCCGCGGCCCGCCCCGTCCGGCCGCTCGCCGCTGTTCTGGCAGTTCACCTCGAAACCGCTCGACCGATCCATCTGCTACCTGAGCGAGTCCGCGCTGCGCGCGTGGGCCGCCGGAACGGAGAACGACATGCCGCTCACCGCCGACGAGATCGCCAAGATCGCCACCGCTTCCGCGAAGGCGGTGCTGACCATGGACGGGGTGATCGCCGCCCCCGCCGACGCCCCTGACGCGAAGACCAACCAGTACTGGGCGCTGCAGTCCTACATCAAGGACACCAACGCCCGGCTGCGGGCGGTCCAGACGACCGAGGCGGCGCAGAGCGCCGTCATCACCCAACTCGCCGCCGCCATCGCGAAGTTCGACCAGAACATCGACCCGGCCGCGCTGGTCGCGTCCATCACCGCGGCCATCGAGGAGGCGGTGAGCAAGGTGGTCGTCCACCTCGACACCACGGGCTGACCGCTTCCGCGCAAAAAGGGTTGGCATCCCGGCGGGCCCGTCCCGTAGGCTCCGCGCAAGCCGTTGGGCGATCGTGTGTCGTGGCAGGAACAGGAGGTGAGGACCGTGATGGCCGTTGTTGCGCTGGGCGCTGCCCAGATCCAGGAGCTCATCCATCCCACCCCTGTGGTCTCCGGCTGACCTCGACCTCACCTTCTTTCGCCGGGGCCACCCTTGTGAAGGGTCACCCTTGACTTCCAGTCACGCTTCCTCCGTCTTCTCCGCGCTCGCCCCCTACGGCTGGGACGACGCATGGGCGGACGAGTTCGCCCCGTACGACACCGAAGGACTGCTGCCCGGACGTGTGATCCGGGTCGACCGCGGCCAGTGCGACGTGGTCACCGCCGGCGGTGTGCTGCGGGCCGACACCGCGTTCGTCACCCCGCACGACCCGCTGCGGGTCGTGTGCACCGGCGACTGGGTCGCCGTCGAACCCGGCGGCACCCCCCGTTATGTACGGACGTGTCTGCCGCGCCGCACCGCCTTCGTCCGCTCCACCTCCTCCAAGCGGTCAGAGGGGCAGATCCTCGCCGCCAACGTCGACCACGCGATCGTGGCCGTCTCCCTCGCCGCCGAACTCGACCTCGGGCGGATCGAACGGTTCCTGGCTCTCGCCTGGGAGTCGGGCGCCCAGCCGCTCGTCGTGCTGACCAAGGCAGACCTCGTCCCCGATCCGGTGACACGGGCACACCTCGTCCAGGATGTCGAACTGTCCGCCCCCGGGGTCACCGTCCTGCCCGTGAGCGCCCTGCACGGCGACGGGCTCGACCTTCTCGTCACAACCGTTTCCGGCGGTACGTCCGTACTGCTCGGCCAGTCCGGCGCGGGCAAGTCGACCCTCGCCAACGCGCTCGTCGGCGCCGACGTGATGGACGTACAGGCGACACGGGACGCCGACGGCAAGGGGCGGCACACCACGACCACCCGCAACCTGCTCGCCCTCCCGGGCGGGGGTGTGCTGATCGACACGCCCGGGCTGAGGGGGGTCGGACTCTGGGACGCCGAAACCGGTGTCGGACAGGTCTTCTCCGAGATCGAGGAGCTGGCCCGGCGGTGCCGGTTCCACGACTGCGCGCACGAGGCCGAGCCGGGGTGCGCGGTGCTGGCCGCGATCGAATCCGGGGCGCTGGCCGAGCGGCGGCTGGACAGTTACCGGAAACTCGTCCGGGAGAACCAGCGGATCGTGGCCAAGACCGACGCCCGCCTGAGGGCCGAGCTCCGCAAGGACTGGAAGCGAAGGGGGGCGGAGGGCAAGGCGGCGATGGAGGCGAAGCGGGGGCGCCGGCGCTGACAGCGGTCCAGGACCAGGTCCGGGTCCGGGGGCCGGTACCGGCGCCGGTAACCGGTAACCGGTACGGCTGTCGTGTCCGTTTTCCGCCAGCGGCGCTCCCGCCGAGGGCGGAGACTGGGACCCATGACGGACGACGACACCCGCTACGAAGCCGTACGCAGCCGCGACGCCCGTTTCGACGGCGAGTTCTTCTTCGCCGTCGAGACAACCGGTATCTACTGCCGCCCCAGCTGCCCGGCCGTGACCCCGAAGCGCCGTAACGTGCGTTTCTTCGCCACGGCCGCGGCGGCGCAGGGCTCGGGCTTCCGGGCCTGCCGCCGGTGCCGCCCGGACGCCGTGCCGGGGTCGGCCGAGTGGAACGTCCGCGCCGATGTCGTGGGCCGGGCCATGCGCCTCATCGGGGACGGCGTCGTCGACCGGGACGGCGTGGCCGGGCTCGCGACCCGGCTCGGATACAGCGCCCGGCAGGTGCAGCGGCAGCTGACCGGGGAGCTCGGCGCGGGCCCCGTCGCCCTGGCCAGGGCGCAGCGGGCGCACACCGCACGCGTGCTGGTGCAGACGACGGACCTGCCGATCACCGAGATCGCGTTCGCGTCCGGATTCGCCAGTGTCCGCCAGTTCAACGACACCGTCCGCGAGGTGTACGCCTCCACGCCGAGCGAACTGCGCGCGGCGGCGCCGGGCGGGGGACGGGCGGGCCGACGGCCGGCCACTCCGGCGACCGGCATCCCGCTGCGGCTCGCCTTCCGGGGCTCCTACCAGTCCACCGCCGTCTTCGACCTGCTCGCGGGCGAGGCGGTGGCCGGCGTGGAGGAGGTGAGCGGGGAGCCCGGCCGGCGGACGTACCGCCGGACCCTCCGCCTCCCGCACGGCACCGGGATCGTCGCCGTCGACGAGCGGGCGGGGGCCGTCAGGTCCGCCTCCGGATCGCATCCCGGCGGCTGGCTGGACGCCCGTCTGCGGCTGACCGACCCCCGCGACCTGACCACCGCCGTGGGGCGGCTGCGGCGCCTCTTCGACCTCGACGCCGACCCCTACGCCGTCGACGAGCGCCTCGGCGCCGACCCGCGGCTCGCCCCGCTCGTCGCCGCCCGGCCCGGCCTGCGGTCGCCCGGCGCCGCCGACGCGGAGGAGGCGGCCGTACGGGCGCTGGTGGGACCGTACGAGAGCGAGCGGCTGGTGCGGCGGTACGGCAAGGCGCTGGACTCGCCCTCCGGCAGCCTCACCCACCTCTTCCCCGAACCCGCCGTCCTCGCCGAGGCCGAACCCGGCGGCCCCCTCGGCGCGCTCACCGCCGCCCTCGCCGACGGCGCCGTACGCCTCGACCCCGGCGCCGACCGCGACGAGGCGCAGACCGCGCTGGCCTCACTGCCCGGCATCGACGCCGCCACGGTCGCCGTCATCCGCGCCCGCGCCCTCGGCGACCCCGACGCGGCCCCGCCCGACCCCGACATCCCCGACGCATGGCGCCCCTGGCGCTCCTACGCCCTGCAACACCTGCGCGCAGCAGGAGAGTTGGACTGAACCGTGATGCCCTCCGCGATGACCACCACCCTCTGGACCCGCGTCGACAGCCCCGTCGGACCGCTGCTCCTCACCGCCGGCCCGACCGGCGCGCTCACCTCCCTGTCCGTGCCGGGCCAGAAGAACGGCCGTGACGTGGAGGCGGGTTGGCGCCACGACCGCGGCCCCTTCCGGACCGCCGAGGAACAGCTGGCCGCCTACTTCGCCGGTGAACTCAAGGAATTCCAACTGGAGTTGAGCACCGCGGGCAGTGAGTTCCGGGAACGGGTGTGGACCGCGCTCGACTCCGTTCCCTACGGCGCCACCACCACGTACGGGGAGATCGCCGCGCGTATCGGCGTGTCCCGGGCGGCGGTCCGGGCCGTGGGCGGCGCGATCGGCGCCAACCCGCTGCTGATCCTGCGGCCGTGCCACCGGGTCATCGGCGCGAACGGCTCACTCACCGGCTACGCGGGCGGTCTGGAACGCAAGACGCGGCTGCTGACCCTCGAAGGCGTCCTCCAGCCCCTGAGCTAATCCTCCAGCCCCCAGCTGTGGATCCGGCGCGGATGGACCCGGATCACCTCCTCGCTGAAGTGCGGGCCCAACTCGTGCGGGCCCGTGAGGAGTTCTGCCTCGCCCCGGATGTCGACACCGCGCACCTTCCAGGGGCGCAGGCTGACGATGTCGTCGACGACCAGGGACACCTTCGGGTTCTTCTGCAGGTTGCGCCACTTCTTCGTACGGCCCATGGCGAGGCCGCCGATCAGGATGGTGCCGTCCTCCTGCGGGAAGAACCCGACGGGGTTCGCCTGCGGCTGGCCCTGGGGGTCGACGGTGGCCAACCGCCCCAGCCGCTGCGACTTCAGATACGCGCGTTCGGCCTCGCTGAATTCGGTCATGGCAGCAGCGAAGCACGCCCGGACGCGGCGCACATCGGATCCTCGGCCTAGGCCGGTGGGCCTACACCTCGGGCGCGGTCAGCCCCAGAGCACCGCGCCCAGCCACGCCCCCGCGATCAGCAGACAGGTGAACAGCTCCGCCAGCACACTGGAGCCACCCGAGCGCATCGCGGTGCGTACGGCCGCCACCGCCTCGGCGTGCCGGCCCACGCGACGGCGTTCGCAGAGGTAGACACCGGCCAGGAAACCGGGGATCGCGCCCAGCACGGGAAGCAGCAGGAAACCGGTCAACGCGCCGACACCGGCGTAGACCCCCGTCCGAGGGGTGGCCCCGCTCGCCCGCAGCCGGCGGGGCGGCAGCGCCCAGCGGACCACCTGGGACAGGAACAGCGCCACCGTGGCACCCACCAGGACCCACCAGGCGACCGGCCGCGGATCCTTCAGCGCCCACCACAGAACCGCGGCCCACACGAGCCACGATCCCGGCACCCCGGGCACGAGCACTCCGCACAGGCCGAGCAGAAGGACCAGGCCGACCAGCAGGAGCTCCCACACTCCCATGTGCCCAGGGTGCCGGAGTGCGCGGGAAACCGCAGGTCAACCCAGGTCGCTCCGGTCACTCCCGGACCACCGGGCCCAGCGTCGCCCGACGGCAGGCCGACATTGATCCGGCCCTTCCGGCCCTTCCGGCCCGTACGACCGCTGTCCGCCGACGACTCGGGGGCGGCTCACAGCTGATCTCCAGGGAACCGGGCCACACTCGGAGCCGGTTCGACCGGATCAGGACGTGATCCGGCCATCCGGAACGTGACCGGGCCCGGGTCACTCCTTCGTCGCCGGGCGGCTCTCCCGTGGGGGGTGGGGCCGTCCGGCGACTTTTTCCGCACCACTGTTCGAGTAGTCACTCGACACGCCCTTCGACACGGCGTGCCGTGCCGGATTTTCCCCATGCCCCGTTTTCATCCGGCCCGTGCGGTGGACAATTAGGGGCATGAGCCAGCAGGGGGGAAGGTCCACCGGCCACGAGGACGACTGGTGGACACAGTTGTACGGCGACTCCGCCGAGGACACGGGCCCCGCTCCGGCGGCGGACACCCTGGAGGACCGCTTCGCCTCGGCGGCCGGGGCGGTGAAGGGCGGCGGGTCGGCCGAGGGGCCGGGGGTGCCGCCGCAGCGCCCCAGGACGACAGAGACACGGACCACCGACGAGCACACCCCCGGACAGCCACCCCCACGGCCCCAGCCCTCGGCGCCGGCCCCGCTCACCCCCGCCACACCGGCCCCCCAAGCCGGACCGTCACCCACCGACCTCCGATCCACCGACCTCCGCCCCACGGCCCCTCCACCCACCGATCTCCCGCCCACCGATCTCCCGCCTCCCGCCTCACCGCCCACCGATCTCCCGCCCGCCGACTTCCGGCCTCCCGCCTCACCGCCCACCGACCTCCCACCCGTCGGCCCCCCGCAGGCATCCCATCCAGCCACTCACCTGGACCTTCCCGCGCTTCCCCCGCCCCACCTCGACTACGTGGGGTCCGGGCCGCCCACCTACGCCGCCGAGCCCACCGCCCTCCCGCCGGCCGATCCCGACGACCTGGACGACCTCGTCGCCGACACCGTGCTGGACGGTGCCCGCTACGGCGCCTGCACGCTGCGGGCCGTCTCCGTGCGGGGCGACTCCGCGCGCTACCGGGGCGAACCCCGCCGTGACTCGCTCCTCACCGCCCGCTTCGGCACCGCCGACAACGCGCTGATCCTCGTCGCGATGGCCACCGGCGCCCGTGCCACCCCCGGTGCCCATCGCGCCGCCGCCGAGGCGTGCCACTGGATCGGCCGGGCCGTCGGCCGCAGTCATGCCCGGCTCGCCGAGGACATCAGGGCGGCCAGGCGCGGTGACCTCAAGTCGGGCCTGCACCGCCTCACCGACCGCAGCCTCGGCAAACTCCGCGCCAGTGCCGCCGAACAGGGCATCGACCCGGAGGAGTACTCGGCCACCCTGCGCTGCCTGCTCCTGCCGGCCGACCCGCAGTGCCGTACCCGTGTCTTCTTCGGCGTCGGCGCCGGCGGCCTGTTCCGCCTCCGCGACGGCGACTGGCAGGACATCGAACCCCGCGTCACCGACGTCACCGGCGACCCGGTCCTCGGCTTCGGCTCCCTGCCCGCCGAGACCCCCGAGGGCGACCGCCTCACCATGGACCTCGGCATCCCCACCCCCCCGAGCCCCTACGAGCCCGCCCCCGAACCACCCCGCGAACCCTTCCGCTTCCGTGCCTCCGTAGCCCGCCCGGGTGACACGCTCCTGATGTGCACCGGCGGTCTCGCGGAACCGCTGCGCGGGGAACCCGACCTCTGCCGCTATCTCACCGGCCGGTGGTCGAGTCCCGTCCCGCCGGGCCTGGCGGCCTTCCTCGCCGACACCCAGGTCAGGGTCAAGGGATATGCCGACGACCGTACGGCTGCGGCCGTTTGGGAGGCGTGAGAGCGCGGGCCGTGCATGGATGGACCCCGAGGGATCCTTGGAGACCGAAGGGGCATGAGAGCACCATGGCCAAGCAGAATGTCGCCGAACAGTTCACAGACATCGTCGTCCGCGCCGGAGTGAAACGCCTCTACGGCGTCGTCGGCGACAGTCTCAACCCCGTGGTGGACGCCGTCCGCCGCAACCCCGGCATCGACTGGGTCCATGTCCGCCACGAGGAGACCGCCGCCTTCGCCGCCGGCGCGGAGGCCCAGATCACCGGCAGGCTGACGGCCTGCGCCGGTTCCTGCGGCCCCGGCAACCTCCACCTCATCAACGGCCTCTACGACGCCCACCGCTCGATGGCTCCCGTCCTCGCGCTGGCCTCGCACATCCCGTCCAGCGAGATCGGCCTGGGCTACTTCCAGGAGACCCACCCCGACCAGCTGTTCCGCGAGTGCAGCCACTACAGCGAGCTGATCTCCAGCCCGAAGCAGATGCCCCGCCTCCTGCAGACCGCCATCCAGCACGCGGTGGGGCGCTCGGGCGTCGCCGTCGTCTCCCTGCCCGGCGACATCGCCGACCAGCCCGCCCCAGAGAAGGCCGCCGAGACCGCCCTCGTCACCTCCCGGCCCACGGTCCGTCCGGGCGACGCGGAGATCGACAAACTGGTCGAACTGATCGACAGCGCCGAGCGGGTAACCCTTTTCTGCGGCAGCGGCACCGCCGGGGCACACGCGGAGGTCATGAAGTTCGCGGAGAAGATCAAGTCCCCGGTGGGTCACGCCCTGCGCGGGAAGGAGTTCATCCAGTACGACAACCCGTACGACGTCGGGATGAGCGGTCTCCTCGGCTACGGCGCCGCCTACGAGGCCACCCACGAGTGCGACCTGCTGATCCTGCTGGGCACCGACTTCCCCTACAACGCGTTCCTGCCCGACGACGTGACGATCGCTCAGGTCGACGTCAGGCCCGAGCACCTGGGACGGCGCTCCAAGCTGGACCTGGCGGTCTGGGGCGACGTACGGGAGACCCTGCGCTGTCTGATCCCGCGGGTGCGGGAGAAGACCAACCGCCGTTTCCTCGACCGGATGCTGAAGAAACACGCGGACGCGCTGGAAGGGGTGGTGAAGGCGTACACGCGGAAGGTGGAGAAACACGTTCCCATCCATCCCGAGTACGTGGCCTCCGTCCTCGACGAACTCGCCGACGACGACGCGGTGTTCACCGTCGACACCGGAATGTGCAACGTCTGGGCCGCCCGTTACCTCACGCCCAACGGCCGCCGCCGGGTCATCGGCTCCTTCTCGCACGGCTCGATGGCGAACGCGCTGCCCATGGCGATCGGCGCCCAGTTCACCGACCGCGGGCGCCAGGTCGTCTCGATGTCGGGCGACGGCGGATTCTCCATGCTGATGGGCGACTTCCTGACGCTCGTGCAGTACGACCTCCCCGTCAAGGTCGTCCTCTTCAACAACTCCTCGCTGGGGATGGTCGAGTTGGAGATGCTGGTCGCCGGACTGCCCTCGTACGGCACCACGAACAAGAACCCCGACTTCGCCGCCGTGGCCCGCGCCTGCGGTGCGCACGGTGTGCGCGTCGAGAAGCCCAAGGACCTCCCCGGCGCGTTGAAGGACGCCTTCCGGCACAAGGGCCCGGCCCTCGTCGACGTGGTCACCGACCCCAACGCCCTGTCCATCCCGCCGAAGATCAGCGCCGAGATGGTCACCGGGTTCGCCCTGTCGGCCTCGAAGATCGTGCTGGACGGGGGCGTCGGCCGGATGCTCCAGATGGCCCGCTCGAACCTGCGGAACGTGCCGCGGCCCTAGCTGTCGTACGGCACCCACGCGCGCTCGCCCGAGCTGTCGGTGCCGTACCAGAGGCGGGGCAGGCCCTTGATGCCGGTCGTCCGGAAGGGGCGGCCGTGGTCGTCGATGCGGACCGTGCCGGTGCGGCCCTGGGAGGACCAGTCGAGTTCGAGGTACCAGCTGCAGTCGTAGGTCTCCGTGGTCGCGGTGACCAGCAGCACCTCGGGGTCGGTGGCGGAGACGCGGTAGGGGAACTGCACCGCCGGAATGGTCTGGCCGGTGTCGTTGCCGGCGACCGGGTGGGCGATGGGGCGGTCGATGTCGAGGTTCACGTCGAAGCCACGGGGGGTGAGTCCGCCGCCGCAGCCCTGGTCCATCGCATACGCGGTCCCGGGGGCCGGGGAGGTGCGGCCGGTGATCCTGACGCGGAGCGCCTCCAGGACGACGGCCGTGGACGACCGGCCCTGCACGGAGATCCGGACCATGGTCTGCCGCCCGTGCACCGCGCCCTGCGTCGCCGCCCAGGCCCCGGCGTCCTGCACGACGGGAGGCGGGGGGACCTGGGCGGGTGGCTTGTCGATGACGTAGTCATGGCCGCAGCCGCCCTGCCAGATCTGGGAGTTCGCGCTCCAGGCGAGGGGGGTGCCGGTGCCGGTGGACTGCTTCCCGCCTCCGGTGAAACCGCTGCTCGGGGGCGGCGACGCCACGGATTTTCTCCCGGCGTCGGGTGACGAGGAGCCCCGAGGGGCCGTGGGGGAAGCGCTCCCCGACGGTTTGGCCGACGGACGGGGCGAACCGGAGGCGGTTGCCCGCCGGACGTCGGGGCGGCCGGCGTCCGCCGCCGAGGAGCGGTCGTTCGACAGCGCGGACAGACTGCCCAGCGTGGCGAGCAAAGCGCACGCCACGGCAGTCGACACCAGGACCCGTCGGCGGCGGTACCAGGGCCGGGGAGCCGGGGAGGGGAAGGGCGCGCCCGGCCGAGGATCGTCCGCCGGTTCCTGTTCCAGCTCCGTTTTCTGTTCCGTTTCCCGTGCCGGCCGCTGTGCCGCCTCCGTCTCCTGCGCCCGCCCCCGCGCTGTTTCCTGCGCTGTTTCCTGGGTCGGCCCCGCTGGCGTTTCCGCCGATGAGTCCGTTTCCGGAACCGCTTCCTCCGATGAACCCCCCGTCCCCGCCTCCGCGTTCGCCCCCGCCCGTACCTGCTGCCGGGCCGCCACCGCCAGCAGCCACAGCCGGTGCAGTTCCAGTCGCTCCGGCGCCGTCGCCCCGCAGAACGCCGCCAACCGCTCCACCGGCGCGTACTCCTGTGGAACCGCTTCCCCCGCGCAGTACCGGTGGAGCGTGGAGGTGTTCATGGTGAGGCGCCGGGCCAGTGAGCCATAGCTCCGGTCCGTACGGTCCTTCAGACGGCGCAGTAACGCCGCGAACTCCTCGACCTCGTCCCCGCCCGACACAGTTCCCCCGTCGCTCTGTCGATTTCCGTATCCCAGGCACTCCATGTACCTGCACGTCAGACGGGCTGGGATGGTTCCACCGTCGCCGAAGGGGCGTCCGGCGTTGCGGCGGGCGGGCGTGAGCGCCGATGCTCTTGGTGTCGCACCGACCAGGGCCGGACCGACCAACCGGCGTCGCGGCGACAGCCCACACCCATGCACTCACTCACGGGGGACACCCATGCCCAAGCGCACCCGAGCAGGCGCGCTCACCGCACTCGCCGTCACGGCCCTGGCCCTCGGCACGGCGCTCGCCGCACCGGCCGGTGCCACCGCCAGGGCACCCGGCTTCCTCGCGGCCGGCGACCTGCCGCCGCACCCGACCTCCACCTGGACCGCCGGCAAGGTCACCGACGGCGTACCGGAGGAAGTGGAGCAGGACACCTGCCTCGGGATGGCGCTCGGCGGCGGCCAGAACACCTGGTACCGCGACTTCCACACCGACCTGGACACCCGAGCCCGTCAGGTCAGCGTCGAGTCGTCGAGCATCACCGCGGCGAAGGGGCGTTTCGGGCGGATCGCGCAGGACATCGCGTCATGCGCGGACCGGATCGAGGAGGCCGACCCCGAGATCCTGGCCACGCTCCGGGACTACGGCACTCTGCGCGTCGAGGAGGGCGCCCATGTCTACGGGCTGCACACCGCCACCTCCTGGGGCGCCTCCGACATCCGCCTGCTGTCCGTCGGCCGGGACGGCAGGACCGTGACCGTCGTCGACTGGGGGCAGCTGGGCGACTTCAAGGACGCCCCGGTGAAGGCCTTCAAGAAGACCACCACCAAGGCCGTCACCAAGCTCCACTGACCGCACCACCCGAGCAGCACCGGGGCCGCCCTCCCGCACGGGGGTCGGGCGGGCGGCCCCACGACCGACCGGAAAACGTTCCAGAAACGGGGAAACACTCATGAACAGCAAGACCCGCACCGCCCTCACCGCCGGTGTCCTCGCCGTCGCCCTCGGCCTCGGCGCCACCGCCCAGGCCGCCTCCGCCGGCGCGCCGAAGAGCGTCGGCGGCAGGTCGTCGGACAACATCACCCGTGTCGCCGACTTCTACGGCGCCTACATCGACGCGGTGACCGACGAGGACAGCGGCAACCTCGGGACCGCGCTGCGCGCCCACTACCTGACGGACGCCTTCCAGAAGGAGCTGAAGTCCTGGGAGGAGCGGGAGCACGCCGACGGCGTCCTGCGCGCCCAGAACGTCCCGCTCGCCTGGAAGGTCACCGACAACGGCACCGCGCACCACACCGAGTTCGTCGTCACCCTCACCTGGAGCAGCAGCACCAGCACCCGGCTCGTCGTCGACGTGACCCGCGACAGCCACAAGATCTACCGCATCGCGGAGAAGCCCGCCGCGAAGAAGTGACCCGCGCTCCGCAGGCCTCGGCGACAGCGTGAGGACCTTCGACGGCCGCAGCTCGAAAGCCAAGTCGCTTTCGAGCTGCGGCCGTTCGGGCGAGCGGGACCCGGCGGTCTCCGCGTCTGCGAGCAGCGGCGTATTCCGGCCAGTTTCACGGGCGGTCCAGGGGCGGTTCGTTCATCCGCCGAGACAGCACCTCGACGTCCAGGACCAACTGCCACACGGGTTCGACGGGTACGGCCGGGTCGGCAGGGCGGGATCGGTGGACGGGGGGATCCCCGGTGGTCGGAACGTCAACGGGCGCGTAGGCGTGACACCGTGCGGCACGACCGGGTCGCCGACCGCCCCCGAAGGGGACGCCCGAGGCGTCGTGGAGCAGCCGTTCGGTCCGGGGACCGGGCCCGTCGCGACCGTATCCCGGCGTGGGCGGCGGCCTCCGGGTGGTGGCCCCGCCCACTCCTCCAGGACCCGTGAGGACGCGTCCCTGCCGCCGGAACCGACTCGTCGACCAGGGCGTTTTCCGTGCTTCGCCGGTGGGGGAGGGGGCAAGGGCGGTCCGTGGCGTCCGGTCCGGGGGAACCGGCTCGCCCGGCTCAGGCCATCGGACCGGACCAGCGGCACGCACACCGCGTACCGCGCGGGCCGTAGAAACTGGTTCATGGCCCGTTCCCAGCGCGTTTCCACCAGCGGTCGGTCGTCGTGCGCGGCGGCCGACCGCCGCGCGTACGGCCGTGCCCGGGGTGCCGCTCTCCGGCCGGAACGACGGCGTCCGTGGCCGAACACCTGGTCGTTGACGATTCGACATGACTGGCGCGTGTGCCATGGGGCATGGATCCCGTGAACGTGTTCGACAAGGAGGGGAACCGACATCGGCACGCGGGCGGGGGTCATGAAGAGGCAGGCACGAGGGGGCGGTCCCATGGCGATCGGGGCCTCCTCGGCTCAGACGGCGAGGACAGTGGAGGACAAGGCCGACGGCGGCACCGAGAGGCAGCCGTCCCAGCTCCGGCAGAGACTCGGACGGGCGGACCTGAAAGCGGTTCCGGAGGCGCGCAGGGCGCTGCGCGAGTTGTTACGGCACTGGGGGAGGCCCGGGGGCTCCGAGATAGCGGAGCTGCTGACCAGTGAACTCGTCACCAACGCACTCATCCACACCGACCACGACGCGGTGCTCACCGCCACCGTGGGACCACATGGACTCCGTGTGGAGGTAAGGGACTTCGTGGCCCGAAGGCCGAGACTGCGGGTACCGATCGCCGACGACGGTACGCACGGCAGAGGCCTCGTCCTGGTGCAGTCCCTCGCGGACGCGTGGGGCGTACGGGCCCACGGGGTGGGGAAGGCGGTGTGGTTCGAACTGGACGCCGAAACAGCCTGAAAGGCTTTTCGGAATCGTTCCACCGGTCCGGTGAACCGGAAGGGGGCGCGGCAACCTCGACGAGGGCGAGCCGCACGGGCTGCCCGGCTCCTACCTCGGCGGTGTGTACGAGACACACCCGCTGCCGTACGCGGAGGCCGGGTACGGCTATCCGGAGTCCGGCCGGACCGTCATCAACGTCACCAACGGCAAGGTCCTCAGGCTCCTCGTCGACGACGAGCCCTTCGATCTGCGCTACGGCCGTCTGGTCTCCCACGAGAGGGTCCTCGACCTGCGGCGGGGCGTACTGGAACGCACCTGCGAATGGACCTCGCCCGCCGGCACCACCGTCCGGGTCCGCTCCACCCGCATGGTCTCGCTCACCCAGCGGGCCGTGGCCGCGGTCGCCTACGAGGTGGAGGCCGTCGGCAGCCGTTCCCGGGTGGTGATCCAGTCGGAGCTGGTCGCCAACGAGAGCCTGCCCGGCCCGAACGGCGACCCGCGCGCCTCCCAGGTCCTCAAATCGCCGCTGGAGGCCGAGGAGGACGTCGCCACCGGCCACCGGCTGCGTCTGGTGCACCGCACCAAGCGCAGCGGGCTGCGGGTGGCGGTGGCCGCCGACCACCAGGTCAGCGGCCCGGAACGGACCACGACGGCCAGCGAGAGCAATGTGGACGTGGCCCGGCTGACGGTCACCTCGGTGCTGGAGCCCGGCGAACGCCTGCGCGTGGAGAAGCTCGTCGCCCACGGCTGGTCCGCCGTCCGCTCCCGGCCCGCGATGAGCGACCAGGTCGAGGCGGCCCTGGCGGCGGCCGGACACAGCGGCTGGGAGGGCCTGCTGGAGGACCAGCGGACCTACCTCGACGACTTCTGGGCGCGCGCGGACGTCGAGGTCGAGGGCGACGAGGAGATCCAGCAAGCGGTCCGCTTCGCCCTCTTCCATGTGCTGCAGGCCGGGGCGCGCGCCGAACAGCGCGCCATCCCCGCCAAGGGGCTGACCGGCTCCGGCTACGACGGTCACGCCTTCTGGGACACCGAGACCTTCGTGCTGCCCCTGCTCACCTACACCGCGCCCGACTCGGTCGCCGAGGCGCTGCGCTGGCGGCACAGCACCCTGGACGCGGCCCGGGAGCGCGCGGCCCAGCTCGGCCTGAGGGGCGCCGCGTTCCCCTGGCGCACCATCGAGGGCTCGGAGGGGTCGGCGTACTGGCCGGCCGGCACCGCGGCCTTCCATGTGAACGCGGCCGTCGCCGACGCCGTGGTGCGGTACACGGCGGCGACCGGGGACGAACGCTTCGAGCGTGAGTCCGGTGTCGAACTGCTGGTGGAGACGGCCCGGCTGTGGCGCTCGCTCGGCCACCACGACCACCGGGGCGTCTTCCACATCGACGGCGTCACCGGCCCGGACGAGTACAGCGCCATCGCCGACGACAACACGTACACCAACCTCATGGCCCGCGGGAACCTGCTGGCCGCCGCCGACGCCTGCGAACGCCATCCGGACCGCGCGGAGCACCTCGGGGTCGACGACGAGGAGAGCGCGGCCTGGCGGGACGCGGCCGAGGCGATGCACATCCCGTACAACCCCGAACTGCGCGTGCACGAGCAGCACGCCGGGTTCACCCGCTACCAGCGCTGGGACTTCGCCGCGACCGGGCCGGACCGGTACCCGCTGATGCTGCACTACCCGTACTTCGACCTCTACCGCAAGCAGGTCGTCAAACAGGCCGACCTGGTGCTCGCCATGTACACGTGCGGCAGCTGGTTCGACGAGGAGCACATCGCGCGCAACTTCGCCTACTACGAACCCCTGACGGTCCGGGACTCCTCGCTGTCGGCGTGTGTCCAGGCCGTCATCGCCGCGCAGGCGGGCCATCTGCGGCTCGCCTACGACTACACGGCCGAGGCCGCCCTCATGGACCTGGCGGACCTGGAGCACAACACCCGCGACGGACTGCACATCGCGTCCCTGGCCGGCACCTGGACCGCCCTGGTCGCCGGGTTCGGCGGACTGCGCCGGGACGGCGACTCCCTGCGCTTCGCACCGCGGCTTCCGGAGCGGCTCAGCCGACTGGCCTTCAACGTCCAGCTCCTCGGCCGCCGCCTGCGGGTGGAGATCGGCCCGGACAAGGCCTCGTACACCCTGCTGTCCGGGCCGCCCCTGACCATCCGCCACCACGGGACGCCGCTGGCGGTGAACGCGGACGCTCCCGTCGTGCGTCCCGTGCCGCAGTCGCCGGCGCCCCCCGCTCCGGAACAGCCGCCGCACCGCAGGCCCACCACCCGCTGAGCACGCGGGGCGTCAGACTCCTGGAGGTACCGCGCAGGGCACCGCCGCCCGTCCCGGGTTAATTTGAGCCTGTTCACGACGGTTTCGCCACGGCGTCGAAGGGCGGCCCGTATGACGTCCGAGCCGGTCGCCCTCGCGCCGAGCCGCCGCCGGGCCTGGCTGCAGGGCGCCCTGTCGTTCGCCGTCCTGCTCGGGGCCGGGTATCTGGCCCGGCGGCACTGGGCCGTGCTGCACACCGGTGTTCTGCGGCTCGCCGTCGCCGACCAGGGCTGGCTCCTGATCGCGGCCGGGTCCGCCGCGGCGACCTGGGTGGGTGCGGCGCTCTCCCAGCAGGGTGCCGTGCTGCGACGGCTGCCCCGGGGGCGGCTGCTGGCCGCCCAGTTCGCCGCCACCGCCGCGGGGCACCTGCTGCCCGCGGGTGTCGGCGCGGGCGCGGTCAACCTGCGCTTCCTGACGCGCTGCGGGCTGCCCGCCGGCCGCGCCGTCGCCGCCCTCGCGGTGAAGGCCGCGGCCGGGGTCGTGGTGCGCGGCGCGCTGATCGCCGTACTCGCCTCGCTCTGTCCCGGTGTGCTGAGGGTGCCGCGGGTGTCCGTGGGAGGTGTGGCCGGCGTGGTCGCCGTCGCCCTGGTCCTGGCGGGCGTCCCGGTGTGGCGCCGGTGCCGCCCGGCTCTGGCCGTCGTGGCGGCCGACATCAGGGTTCTGCACGGCCGGCCGGCGCGGGCGGCGGCGCTGTGGGGCGGCTCCTTCGCCTTCGTCGCGCTCCACGCCCTGGTGCTCGTCGCCGTCACCCGCGCCGTCTCGCTGCCGCTCGCCCCGGCCAGGGTGGCCCTTCTCTATCTCGCCGCGAGTGGTGCCGCGGCCCTGCTGCCCACGCCGGGTGGCCTCGGCTCCCTCGACGCGGCCCTCGCCTTCGCGCTCACCACCGCGGGGGCGCCCGGGGCGGCGGCCGCCTCCGTCGTGCTCGGGTACCGGCTGCTGACGGTCTGGCTGCCGCTGCTGCCGGGCCTGGTGGTGCTGGGAGTGCTCGTCCGGCGGGGCGCGTTGTGAGCGACCGCGGCGTTTCCCGGCGCGCCGCTTCAGGTAGGAGTCCGTTGTCGGCACGACGAGGAGGGGGAGTGTCATGGCGGAGAGTGAGACGGCGGGACAGCTGGGGGAGGAGTTCTTCACCCCCGGGACCTCGTCCTTCACGGAGTTCCTGGCCGCGCACCGCCCCGGACTGCTGCCCACCCGCCCTCCGTTCCCCGACGGCGTCCGGGCGGCGCCCGACCGCTTCCCGCACGGCACCACCGTGCTCGCCCTCACCTATCGCGACGGCGTGATGATCGCCGGCGACCGCCGGGCCACCATGGGCAACCTCATCGCCCAGCGCGACCTGGAGAAGGTGCACCCCGCGGACGACTACACCGCCGTGGCCTTCGCCGGCTCGGTCGGACTGGCCCTGGACATGGTGAAGCTGTACCAGGTGGAGCTGACCCACTTCGAGAAGATCGAGGGCATCCCCATGACCCTCGGCGCGAAGGCCAATCGGCTCGCCGGCATGATCCGGCAGAACCTCGGCCAGGCCATGCAGGGCCTCGCGGTCGTCCCGCTCCTCGTCGGCTACGACCCCGCGGCCCCCGAAGGGCGGGGCGGCCGCATCTTCGGTTTCGACGTCGCCGGCGGCCTCTACGAGAAGTCCGGCTTCCATGCCGACGGCTCCGGATCGCCGTATGCCCGAGGCGCCCTGAAGAAGCTCTTCCGCACCGGCATGGACCGGCGGGAGGCGGCTCTGGCCGCCCTCCAGGCGCTGTGGGACGCGGCCGACGACGACTCCGCGACCGGCGGGCCGGACATCGGCCGGCGGATCTTCCCGCTGGTGTCGGTCATCACCGAGGGGGGCTTCGAGCGGCTGACCGAGGACGAGATCGAGCAGCTCAGCCGGGAGATGGTGGAGCAGCGCCGCAGCCGCCCGGACGGGCCGCGGGCGACCCCCTGAGCGGGGAGCGGCCGACCGCTCCTTTACCCTTTCATGACGGAGAGCGGTCACGGCCTTTACTGCACATCATTTGCAAGTACGAGAGCATGGCGTCTGTGACGGCCATCGAAGACATCGCTCCGCCCGCTCCCGCCACCGGCTCCACCTGGCACCGCGTCCGCACCTCCATGACGCGCGAGGAGTGGGCCAGAGTCGGCGGGATGGCCGCGTTCGTCATCGCCCTGCACGTCATCGGATGGTTCACGCTCGTCGGGATCGTCGCGCCCGAGCACTACAGCATCGGTGAGAAGTCCTTCGGCATCGGCATCGGCGTGACCGCCTACACGCTGGGCATGCGGCACGCCTTCGACGCCGACCACATCGCGGCCATCGACAACACCACCCGCAAGCTGATGGGCGAGGGCAAGCGGCCCCTGTCGGTGGGGTTCTGGTTCTCGCTCGGGCACTCCAGCGTCGTCTTCGTGCTGGCGCTGCTGCTCTCCTTCGGGGTGAAGGCGGTCGCCGGGCCCGTCCGCGACGACAACTCCCGGCTGCACGACGTCACCGGCCTGATCGGCACCACCGTCTCCGGGACCTTCCTGTACGTCATCGCCGCGATCAACCTCGTCATCCTGGCCGGGATCTGGAAGGTCTTCCGGCAGATGCGCCACGGCCACTTCGACGAGGCGGCCCTGGAGGAGCAGCTCAACAACCGCGGCTTCATGAACCGGCTCCTGGGCCGCGTCATGAAGTCGATCACCAAGTCCTGGCAGATGTACCCGCTCGGCCTCCTCTTCGGCCTCGGCTTCGACACCGCCACCGAGATCGCGCTGCTCGTGCTGGCCGGCTCGGGCGCGGCCTCCGGGCTGCCCTGGTACGCGATCCTCTGCCTGCCCGTCCTGTTCGCCGCCGGCATGTCGCTGCTCGACACCATCGACGGCTCGTTCATGAACTTCGCCTACGGCTGGGCCTTCTCCAAGCCGGTCCGCAAGGTCTACTACAACCTCACCATCACGGGCCTCTCGGTCGCCGTCGCCCTGCTCATCGGCACCGTCGAACTCCTCGGTCTGCTCGCCGAGAAGCTCGACCTGCACGGCTTCTTCTGGGACTGGGTGGCCGGACTCGACCTGAACATCGTCGGGTTCGTGATCGTCGGCCTGTTCTTCGCCACCTGGGTGGTGGCCCTGCTGGTGTGGAAGTTCGGCCGGATCGAGGAGAAGTGGACGGCGGGCCTGGCCCGGCCGGCCGAACAGCCCGCCGAGTAGGCCCGCACGCGCTCAGGCGCGCACCTTCAGCTCCCTGCGCCACTTGGTGAACTGCTGCTCCGGATCTCCCGTGTACGACCAGGGCGTCCGGGTGGCCCGGGGACCCAGCATCCGCAGCAGGGCGGCGGCGACCTCCTTGTCGCCCGAGAGACAGGCGGCGTGCGTCAGATAGTTCACGTCACGCAGTTCACCCGGCGCGACGGTGCCGTCGGTGCGGCCCACGATCCAGCGCTGCCAGGTACGGCGTACGTCGCTGCGGGCGCCGTCGTTGCTCCAGTGCTGCCCCAGGCCCACGGAGGTCCGCCCGCCCTGACCGGCGTCGACGGCGTGGCGGTACTCCTCCACGCGCGCGTACTGCACCAGCACCGGCAGCCCGCAGCCCGGGGGCGCGACTCCGGCGGCGTCGCGGGCGAAGTCGTACATCAGTCCGTGGCTGCCGTGCCAGCGCGCCGAGTAGTAGTGCAGGACCTGCAGATGGCCCTCCACGCTGTACGGGTCGCGCTGGTGCAGCTCGTCCCACCAGCGCGCCAGTTCCTGCCGCCGCACCCCCTGCGGATACAGCCGTGCCACGGAGATCAGCGAGATCCACGGCGTCGGGTCGTCCAGGTAGGCCCCCGCCGCCTGCAGACACGCCGTCACCGCGGTGTCGACGCGGTGCTGGTCGATCGGCGTGCCCCGGCCGGCCGCGATCGCCACGTTGAACGCGCGGGCCGTCTCGGTCGCCGCCCGCAGCACCATCGCGTCGGCGCTGGTGGGCTCGGCGGCCAGCCAGGTCTCCGCGGTGGAACTGCCCGCACACGCCTGGGCGAGCAGCCGGATCCGGTGACCGCGCGCCAGCCAGTCGGGACCGGTGGTCCGCAGCAGGTCCCTGAGGCCCTGCCAGCGGCCGATGACGATGTCCTGCGAGGCGTCGGTGAGGCCGGCGTCCCCGCAGTCGGGATCGAAGTCGGGAGCGAAACGGTCTCGCGCCATCGGGGCCGTCCTCAGAAGTCGGTGGGGAGACCCTCGTAGGCACGGGAGTTCGTGGCCGTCAGATCGTCGGGGACGTACTCTGCCTCCACCGTGCGGCTGGCGTCCAGTTTGGCCGGCCGGTAGTAGTCACTGCCCTGCCGCCAGTACCAGAACATCGGCACGAGCCCGACGGCCAGTCCGCCGATGCCGATGGAGATCGCGGCGGTGGAGAGCTCGCTGAGCGACTCCACGAAGATCCAGAACATGAACAGGGCGCCGAACAGCGGCCACAGGCCGCCGAAGAGGAAGTTGGCCGGCGACTTCAGCAGCATCTTGCGGTACGCGACGACCGCCGCGAGGCCCGCGAGACCGTAGTAGACGGCGATCTGCAGCCCGATCGCCGCGATCGCGTCGGTGAGGATGTCGCCCACCGAACCCAGCGCGTTGGAGGCGATGAACATCGCCAGCGCCACTCCGCCGACCACGGCGATCGCCACATACGGTGTGTTCCAGGTGCGGTGCGCCCGGCCCAGGGCGGAGGGCATCGTACGGTCGCGGCCCATCGCGAACAGGGAGCGCGTGACCTGGATGAGGGTGGTCTCCAGCGTGGCGACGGTCGACAGCATCACCGCCACGATCAGCAGTTTGCCGCCCAGGCCCGGCCAGATCTCGTCGCCCAGCACGCCCAGCACGTTGGCCGCGTTGTCGTCGACCTGCTTCGAGGTCAGGACGACGTTCACGGCGATGGTGAAGACCTCGAAGAGCAGGAAGACGATGCCCACCCCGATCAGGCCGGCGAGTCCGGTCGTACGACGGCTGTTGCGGGTCTCCTCGCTCAGGTTGCTGGTGACGTCCCAGCCCCAGTAGTAGAAGGCGGCGATCAGCGCGCCCGAGGCGAAGCCGCCCATCCCGTCGAAGTGCGAGAAGCCGAGCCAGGACCATTCGAAGGTCCGGGCGTTGCCGGTGTGGAAGAAGGCGAGCACCGCGAACAGGGCGAGGACGGCGAGTTCGATTCCGGACATGACGAGCTGGGCGCGGACGGTCAGCCGGGCGCCCCCCAGCACCACGAGCAGCATGACCACGAACCAGGCCGCGCCGACCACCGTCGACAGCGCCGTGTTGTCGGCGAGGTGCTTGTCGAACAGGGCGAGTGTCATCGAGCCGGCCGGCAGGGAGCCCGCGACCATGAAGATGGTCGCCGAGATCACCAGCGCCCAGCCGCTGATGAAGCCGAGGAACGGATGGAGCGTACGGCCCACCCAGGAGTAGCTGGCGCCCGCGTTCACGTCGATACGGCTGAGGTAGCTGAAGGCGAGGGCGATGCCCAGCATGGGTATCGCGCAGTACAGAAGAGCGGCCGGGCTGGCGAGCCCGACCGCGCCGAGGAGGACCGCCGTGGTGACGCCGATGGAGTAGGCGGGGGCGCTGCCCGCGACGGCCATCACCACCGTGTCGAACGTACCGAGGGCGTTGGCCTGTAGCCCTCTTCCCCTGTTGATGCTCATGGTTGCGCTGCTTTCCTTTGGTGCACGACGTCAGTCCGGCCCGGCTCCGACGGCGTTGGGGGAGTGGGGGGTGGTGAACCCGCCCCGGACCGGCGGGGGTTCACCTCGCGGCAGGGATGGGGGAAGGCGTGGAGGATCGCGCTCGGCCGGTGCGTCGCCGGGCGGTCACAGCGTGTGTGCGAGTGATGATAGCCCCACTCCTTGACCTTTCAAGATTGACCAGGGGGTAACCTCCTGAGCCGCCCGTGACACCCGGGGTTGGACCGCGCGAGGCGGGAAACGCGGATCGGGACACCGTAGGGAGAACGAACCCGCCGCAGGGCGCCAGGAGGAATCCATGGGCACCGACCCGATGGCCGACGACGTCTACCAGCCCACCGGGAGCAACGAGGAACAGGAGGACGCGGCGCCGCTGGATCTGCAGGACGCCGTCGACGAGCGCGACTACGACGACACCCTGGACGAGGGCTACTCGCCGCCCGAGAAGCCGCTCGGCGTGACGAAGCACGGCGTCACCGCCGCGGAACAGCACGACGGCGAGAGCCTCGACGAACGCCTCGCCGAGGAGGTCCCCGACGTGAGCGTGCCCCTGGGGGACGAGGTCGGCGACCTGCCCGGGGCCGAGGGCGAACCCGTCGACCCCGAGGCCGGCAAGGAGCGCGCCGGACGCCTGGTCGCCCCGGACGAGGGCGCCCACGTCGACACCAACAAGGAGGAGATCGCCTCGGACGTGGGCATCGACGGCGGGGCGGCCGGCGCCGAGGAGGCCGCCGTCCACGTCGTCGAGGACAGGGAACTGCCCGACCTGTGAACGGGCGCGGGGCCGGCCGGTGTCAGTCGCCGATGTGGTCGATCTGCCGGAGCTTGTTGGTGGCGTCGAGCGCGGCGACCTTGTACGACTCCGCGAGGGTCGGATAGTTGAACACCGCGTCGACCAGATAGTCGACGGTGCCGCCGCAGCCCATCACGGACTGGCCGATGTGGATCAGCTCGGTGGCACCGGTGCCGAAGCAGTGCACGCCGAGCAGCTTGCGGTCCTCGGGGGAGACCAGCAGCTTGAGCATGCCGTGCGAGTCGCCGATGATCTGGCCGCGGGCCAGTTCGCGGTAGCGGGAGATGCCGACCTCGAACGGCACGCGTTCCTCGGTGAGCTGGTCCTCGGTCCGGCCGACGAAGCTGATCTCCGGGATGGTGTAGATGCCGATGGGCTGGAGGTCGTCCATGTGGCCGACCGGCTCCCCGCAGGCGTGGTAGGCCGCGGCCCGACCCTGCTCCATCGAGGTGGCCGCGAGCGCGGGGAAGCCGATGACGTCACCGACCGCGTAGATGTGCCCGACCTCGGTGCGGTAGTGCTCGTCGACCGTGATCCGGCCGCGCCGGTCCGCGGTCAACCCGGCCTTGTCCAGGTCGAGTTCGTCGGTCAGGCCCTGTCGGCCCGCCGAGTACATCACCGCGTCGGCGGGGATCTTCTTCCCGCTCTCCAGGATGGTGAGCGTGCCCCGCGGATGCCGCTCGACCGCGGCGACGGTCTCCCCGAACCGGAAGGTCACGGCGAGGTCCCGCAGGTGGTACTTGAGCGACTCGATGACCTCGACGTCGCACATGTCGAGCATCCCCGCGCGCTTCTCGACGACGGTCACCTTGCTGCCGAGCGCGGCGAACATGGAGGCGTACTCCATGCCGATCACCCCGGCGCCGACGATGACCATGGAGCGCGGGACGCGTTCGAGGTCGAGGACGTTGTCGGAGTCCATGATCGTACGGTCGTCGAACTCGACGCTGTCCGGCCGGGCGGGCCGGGTGCCGGTCGCGATGATGATGTTCTCCGCGCTGATCAGGCGTTCATGGCCGGTCACCTCGCGCAGGGCGACGGTGTGCGGGTCGACGAACCGGCCGGTGCCGGCGAAGAGGGAGACGTGGTTGCGGGAGAGCTGGCTGCGGATGACGTCGACCTCACGGCTGACCACGTGCTGGGTGCGCGCGGTCAGGTCGGCGACGGTGATGTCCTCCTTGAGCCGGTAGCTCTGCCCGTACAGATCGCGCTGGGTGAGACCGGTCAGGTACAGCACCGCCTCGCGCAGTGTCTTGGACGGGATGGTCCCGGTGTGGATGGAGACCCCGCCGACCATGTCGGGGCGGTCGACGACGGCGACCCGGCGGCCGAGCTTGGCCGCGGCGATGGCGGCCTTCTGGCCGCCCGGGCCGGATCCGATGACAAGCATGTCGAAGTCGGGCACCCTCCGGAGTCTGTCAGCCCGAAGCCCCTCTTCGAAAGGGTGAACGGGCAACGACCGGCTCGAACTCCCCGTGATCATGCGCTGGTTGACTCCCGTTCGGGTCCCGTCGGACCGGAACGCGCCCCGTTTTGCACGGACCCGGCCGCATTCCGTCACAAAGGGCGATAATGCCGCCATGGGCCATCGACTCGCCGACACGAGCACACCCGCCCGGCTGGCCGCCCCCGACGAGGGCATCGGCCACGACGAACTGGCGCTGGCCACCCGCAACCACGGCCTCCCCCTGGAGGCCCTGCGCTACGACGTGACCCCACCGGGCCTGCACTACGTACTCACCCACTACGACATCCCGTACGTCCCCGAGGACACACCCTGGCCGTTGACGGTCGCGGGCCGGGTGCGCCGTCCGCTGCGGCTGGACCCGGCCGGACTGCGCGCTTTCCCCGCGGTCACCACGCGCGTGACGCTGGAGTGCGCGGGCAACGGACGGGCGCTGCTCACCCCCCGCCCGGTCAGCCAGCCCTGGCTCGTCGAGGCGGTCGGCACCGCCGAGTGGACGGGCGTTCCGCTGCGGCTGCTGCTCGCCGAGGCGGGCGTGGAGGCCGACGCCGTGGACGTGGTCTTCACGGGCGCCGACCACGGGGTCGAGCGCGGGGTGGAGCAGGACTACCAGCGGGCCCTGCCGGTCGACGTGGCCACCGGCACCGAGCCGGAGGTGCTCGTCGCCTACGCGATGAACGGCGCGCCGCTGCCGCCGCAGCACGGGTGGCCGCTGCGGCTGGTCGTGCCGGGCTGGTACGGCATGGCCCATGTGAAGTGGCTGCGTGAAGTCACCGTCGTCGACGCCCCGTTCACCGGATTCCAGCAGACCGTGGCCTACCGGCTGCGGCAGGAGTCCGGCGAGGAGGGTGAGCCGCTCACCCGGATCGTGCCCCGCGCCCTGCTCGTCCCGCCCGGCTTCCCGGACTTCATGTCCCGGGCCAGGGTGGTGCGGCCGGGTACGGTCGCGTTGGAGGGGCGTGCCTGGTCGGGGCGGGCGCCGGTGACCCGGGTCGAGGTCAGCACGGACGCCGGGCGCGGCTGGCACGAGGCGGCTCTCGAGCCGGACGACGGGCGGCGATGGGCGTGGCGCCGGTGGCACTACCCGTGGACGGCGGCCCCGGGCGAGCACGAGCTCATGGCGCGGGCCACCGACGAGCAGGGCCACACCCAGCCGCTGCGCCAGCCCTGGAACCGCGGCGGCTTCGCCAACAACCTCGTCCAGCGGGTGCCGGTGCTGTGCCTGGAGCACGACGGCCCCGGCGCCGCGGACTGACGCGGC
>NZ_JBEXCS010000086.1:0-42875 GCF_040605395.1 Streptomyces sp. NPDC005648
GGGAGATCGCCGCGTACAACAAGAAGCTGGGCGTCTTCGACCTCACCGGTCTGCCGCCCGCCCCGCGCGGGGTGCCCCAGATCGAGGTGGCCTTCGACATCGACGCCAACGGGATCATGCATGTGTCCGCGAAGGACCTGGCGACCGGGCGTGAGCAGAAGATGACGGTGACGGGCGGCTCCGCGCTGCCCAAGGACGACATCGACCGCATGATGCGCGAGGCCGAGCAGTACGCCGAGGAGGACCGCAAGCGGCGCGAGACGGCCGAGACCCGTAACCAGGCCGAGCAACTCGTCTACCAGACCGAGAAGTTCATCCGGGACAACGAGGACCGCATCCCCGCCGACACGAAGTCCGAGGTGCGGGAAGCGGCGACTGAACTGAAGGGACTGCTGGAGCGGAACGCCGACACGGGCGAACTGCGCACCGGCGTCGACAAACTCGCCACCGTCAGCCAGAAGATGGGCCAGGCGATGTACGCGCAGGCCGACCAGGCCCCGGCGGACTCCGGCACCGGCACCGGCACCGGCACCGAACAGCACACCTCACCGCAGGACGAGGACGGCGTGGTCGACGCGGAGATCGTCGACGACGACCGGGACGCGAAGGGCGGGGCCGCGTAGGCCCCCCTCAGACGGTGGGCGGCAGGGTCGCGCACACCGCGTCCAGGACGGATGCGTACGGGGTGCCGAACTCGGTGAGGCGGGAACGGAGTTGTTCCAGCCCGGCGCGGTGCTCGGTGAGGAGTTCCGCGTCGCCGGTGCGGGCCGTGAACTCCAGGACCGCGGGCAGGAAGTCGGGGAGCTCCTCACCGGCGAACTCCAGCCCGGCCGCGCGGTAGACGTCCTGGAAGCGGGAGGGTGACACACCGCGCCGCCGGGTGTCGCCGTCCTGCCACCGGCTGAGGTAGAGGCTGTGCCGGTCCTTGAAGTCGAAGACCCGGACGTAGTGGGCGGCCAGCTCCTGGGGTGGCGTCACGGCCGCGTGGTCCACGAACTCCCGCAGTTGCGGGGCGGCTTCCCGCAGGAGGGGGAGGCGTGCGCGGAAGTCGTCGTCGGGGTAGGTCAGACAGAGCGCGGCCGCCTGGTACAGGACTGCGTCCGAGGGCATCAGATCTCCTTCGCTTCGGCGTCGGCCGTCCGTGCCCCGAGTCCCGGCCGAAGGGCCCGCCGCCGCCCATGCCGGGGCCGCCACAGTGACCGAGGCCGCAACCGTCGGAGGCCGCCCGCATCGACGCCGTGCGGGTCGGCGGAGGACGCACCGGGTATCCGCGTGTCGGTCACCTGTGTCGCTCCCTTGCTCACCCCGTGCTTCGACGCTAGGGGTGAGCGTGGGACCGCACCTGTTCAGACGCCCGTACGGGTGTACGGGGCCTCTCGGTCAGAGCTTGCGGGCGACTCCCGCGTACACCGGCACGACACCCTCGGCCTGGGCCTCCACGTCCACCGGCTCGGGGCGCCAGCCGTGGACCGGGATCACACCGGGCCCGAGCAGCTCCAGGCCCTCGAAGAAGCGGTGGAACTCGGGGAGCGTGCGCGGGTGGAAGGGGGTGCCGCTGCGGGCGAAGAGCTCCTTGGCCTTGGCCACGCCCTCGGGGGCGAGATCCGGGCTGACCTGGGAGAGGATCAGGAAGCTGCCGGGGGCGAGCACGTCGACGTAGCGCTTGAGCAGGCCGTACACGTCGTCCTCCTCGTCGCCCAGGTAGTGGGTGAGCGCGACCAGGGAGAGCGCGGTCGGCCGTGAGAAGTCCAGGGACTCCCCGGCCAGGCGCAGGATGGTGTCGGGGTCGCGGACGTCGGCGTGTATGTAGTCCGTACTGCCCTCGGGGGTGCTCCTCAGCAGCGCCTCCGCGTGCCGCAGCACGATCGGGTCGTTGTCCGCGTACACCACCCGGGACTCCGGGGCCGTCTGCTGGGCCACCTGGTGGAGGTTGGGCTCGGTGGGGATGCCGGTGCCGATGTCGAGGAACTGGCGGATGCCGGCCTCGGCGGCGGTGCGCACGGCCCGGTGCATGAAGCGGCGGTTGGCGCGCGCCCCGCGCACCACCGTGCCGTCGACGGCCAGGATGCGGCGGGCCAGTTCCTCGTCCACCGGGTAGTTGTCCTTGCCGCCCAGCCACCAGTCGTAGACCCGGGCGGAGTGCGGCCGGCTGGTGTCGATCTGCGGTGCGGCGTCGGATCCGGTCATGCGCTGTCTTCTCCTCGGGAAGTGGGCGGCGGGGTGGTGCCCTGCCAGGACGGGTGGGGTGCGGGTGGGCAGTGCGTGGGGATGGCGTGGTCAGAAGTCCTCGCGGTACTTCCGCAGGATCTTCTTGGTGCGCTGCGCCGACGCGGCGCGCGCGGTCATGTGGTCGAGGACCTCCAGGTGCGCGGAGACCTCGCTGCGCGAGTCCAGGTAGAGGGCGCCGGTCAGATACTCGGTGAAGACCATGTCGGGCAGCTCCGGCTCGCCGAAGCGGAAGAGCGTGAAGGGCGCGTACGTCCCCGGGTGCGGGCCGTCGCTGAACTCGGCGATCTGCACGGTGGCCCCGTCGCGCTCGGCGAACTCCAGAAGCCTGTCCAGCTGGTCCCGCATGACCTCGCCGCGGATGCTCACGGGACGCTTCAGCACGGTCTCGTCCATGATCACCCAGAGGTGGGGCGGATCCGGTCGGTCCAGGAGCTTCTGCCGGGCCATACGCAGGGAGACATGCCGCTCAATGGCCTCCGGGCCGGTCTGGCCGACCGTTCCCGCCTCCATCACCGCTCGGGCGTAGTCCTCGGTCTGGAGCAGGCCGGGCACGAAGTGCGGCTCGTAGGAGCGGATGATCCGGGCGGCGCCCTCCAGGCTGACGTACAGACTGAACCAGTCAGGCAGCACATCGTGGAACCGCTGCCACCAGCCCGGCTGATTGGCCTCCTCGGCCAGCCGGACGAAGGCCTCCGTCTCGTCGTCCGCGACGCCGTAGGTCTCCAGGAGCACCTGGACGTACGGGATCTTCAGCGCGACCTCGGCCATCTCCATCCGCCGCACGGTCGCCGGGGCCACCCGCAGGACCCGCGCGGCCTCCTCACGCTTGTACCCGGCCGCCTCGCGCAATTCCTGAAGGCGTTTGCCCAGCACCACCTGCCCCACGGTGGGCGCGGGCCGCCGCTCACTCACGCCACGCCTCCCCAAGGATCTGCCCGGCGGATCGGCCCGGCGTCGCGGGTCCGCTCGGCCGGTCGAGAGGCTCCCCACCTCGGGACCGGCCCGATCCGCCGGGCAGACCCACGCTCCGAAGTCCGCGCGAAGCAGTGTGTCATGTTCCGCTGTCGGTCTCACGTGTTCGGAGGTGAGGCGCTTGCCACGTGGGCCGTGGGGGCAGCGGGTCCCGGGCTGGGGCCCGCCCCCCCGCCTAGGGCATCAGCGACTGGAGGTACTTGACCGTCGCCGGGTCCGCCGGGAGGAGGGTCTCGATGGCCAACTCGGCGACCGTGACGTCCATGGGGGTGTTGAAGGTGGCGATGGACGAGATGAACGACAGCGTGCGGCCTTCGTGCTCCAGTTGCAGGGGGAGGGCGAAGTACGGGACGGGGGAGGCGGGTTCGGGGGCGTGGCGGGACTGGTGCACCGGGTAGGCCGCCACCTCCTCGTACAGTGCCCGCAGTTGCTCTGAGCGCTGCAGGGCGATCTGGCGCTCCATCTGGGCCAGCAGATGGCCGCGCCACTCCCGCAGGTTGCGGATGCGGGGCGCGAGGCCCTCCGGGTGCAGGGTCAACCGCATGGCGTTGAGCGGGGGTCGCAGGAGCGACTCGGGAAGGCCGTCCAGCAGCATCAGCACGCCGCGGTTGGCCGCGACCACGTCGTAGACCGCGTCGACCACGAGCGCCGGACAGGGCTCGTAGCCCTGGATCAGCCGCTCCATGCCCTCCCGCAGGGCCTCCAGCGCCGGATCGTCCAGCGGTGTCTCCGGGTAGTGCGGGGCGTAACCGGCCGCCAGCAGCAGGGAGTTGCGCTCCCGCACCGGCACCTCCAGATGCTCGGCCAGCCTCAGCACCATCTCCTCGCTCGGCCGGGAACGGCCCGTCTCGATGAAGCTGATGTGCCGGGCCGAGGAGTCCGCCCGCAGCGCCAACTCCAGCTGGCTGACCCGGCGTCGCTGCCGCCAGGCCCGCAGCAGCGGGCCCACGCCCCGGTCGGCGGGTGCGGTCGCGCGGGTGGCGGTTCGGGCGGCGGCAGTGGTCATACGTACGACCGTAGTCGAGGCCACGGGGCACGGCCCGGGCGTGGCGGCCGGAACCGGACCACCGGGGCCCGGCCCCGCGTCCGCGCAGGTGTCCCCGCCCCGCCCCCGGGCACCCTGTGACCAGGACCGCGGTCACCGACTGTGGCAGGCTGAAGAGGCACCCGCGGCCAGGAAGCCGAAGAGGCACCCGCAGCCGCGAAGAAGCACCCGCAGCTCAGGAAGGAGCGAGCTCATGCCCGTGGAACCGCTGTCCCAGAAGGAGATCGAGGACCGGCTGGCCGAGCTGCCGGGCTGGTCGGTCGAGGAGGATCGGCTCACCCGCTCCTACCGGCTCGGCTCGCACTTCGCGGCGACCGCCATGGTCGTGCACATCGCCCAGGTCCAGGAGGAGCTCGACCACCACTCCGACCTCACCCTCGGCTACAACACCGTCACCCTGGCCGTGAACACCCACAGCGCCGGCGCCAAGGTCACCGCGCTCGACTTCGGCCTCGCGACCAGGGTCGAGGAGCTCGCACAGGGACACGGGGCACACTGACGCGCGTGCTCGACTACGACAAGGAAGCCGACGCCTACGACGTGACCCGGGGCGGCGAAGCGCGGGCGGAGGCCGCCGCTGCCGCCGTCCTCGGTCTGGTCCCGGCCGGTGCCCGACGCCTCCTCGACGTCGGCTGCGGAACCGGCATCGTCACCCGTCGCCTCGCCGCGGCCCGCCCCACCACCCGGGTGACCGGCGCCGATCTGACGTACGGCATGGCCCGGATGGCCGCGGCCCGGCTGCCCGGCGCGATCACCCTGGCCGACGGCCGCGCCCTGCCCTTCCCCGACGCGACCTTCGACGCCGTCACCAGCGTCTGGCTGCTGCATCTCCTCGACGACCCGGAGGACGTCCGCGCCGTCGTCGCCGAGTGCGCCCGCGTCCTCCGGCCCGGCGGTGTCTACGTCACCACCGTCGACAAGGCCGCCGCCCACGACGTCGGCAGCGACATCGACGCCGTCCTCGCCCCGCGCCCGCGCCGCCCGGCCCCCGACGCCGGCCCGCTCGTGGAGGCGTACGCCGCCGCGCACCGCCTGTATCCGGTCGGGCGGGCCACCTTCCGGGGGCGCGGCCAGGGGCGCAGTCCCCGCCGCACCGCGGCCGACCTGCGGCGCGGCTGGTTCACCATGCTGCCGCCCGGCGACCCGCTCACCGAGCGGTTCGTCGCACGGCTGCAGGCCCTGCCCGACCAGGAACGGCCGCGCCCCGACCCGGAGTTCAGCCTCCGCGCCTTCAGGAAGCCGACGGCCGGCTGAGGTCCACGGCCCGGACGGCAGGCTGGGCACCTCCGCCGACACCCGCCTCCTGACCGCCTCGGGCGTCCACTCCGACCATCACCACGCTGCTCCACGACCCGCAGCGACCGACGGCGCGCCCTCGTACGTCGTCAGGTGACGGCGCAGGTCTGGTCACCCAGTTCGAACGACGTCGGTTTGGTGTTCGAGCCCGACCAGGTGCCCGTGAAGCCGAAGCCCACCGAGGAGCCGGCCGCCACGGTGCCGTTCCAGTTCACGTTCTTCGCGGTCACCGCCGTGCCCGACTGGGTGTAGTCGGCGTTCCACAGCTGGGAGATCTTCTGGCCGTCAGCGAAGCTCCAGCCGAGTGACCAGCCCGTCCAGGCCGTCGATCCCGTGTTGCTGAGCTGGACATCCGCCTGGAAGCCGCCCGCCCACTGGTTGGTGATCCTGTACGTCACCGAGCAGGCACCCGTGGGCGTCGGATCCGTGCCGCCTCCGCCGCCTCCGCCTCCACCCCCTCCGCTCGTGTCGGAAGTGTCGCCGTAGATGACGCCGCGGCCGTTCGTCGAGACGTACACCCGGCCGTAGACCCGCGGATCACCCGTGATCGCCGCGCCCGTCCAACCCCATTGGTGCGCGTCGTCGTTGATGCGCGTCCAGGTCACGCCCTTGTCCGTCGAGCGGAAGATGCCCCGGACCCCGCCGATCTTCGCGCTCGTGTAGAGGGTCTGGTACGACGCCCCCGTCGCCGCCTTCCCGAAGCCGATCGTGTCGGCCTGGTCGACACCGGAAAGCTTGGTGAAGCTCGTGCCGGCGTCGGTCGAGTGCCACAGGCCGTACGCGCCGTCGGAGGCGCCGCCCGCCAGCCACACATCGCCCTTCGTGCCGGGCAGCGCCTTGAAGCGCACGCTGTCGCCGCTCGGGAGCCCGGTCGCCGCGGAGGCGGTGAAGGTCGCACCGCCGTCCGAACTGACGTAGAACCTCCCGGACTTGAAGCCGTAGAAGGTCTTGGGGTCGACACGGTCCGAGGCGACCCTCGCGCCGGACGGGATACCGCTCGACGCCGACCAGGACGAGCCGAAGCCCGTCGTGTACTGCACGCCCGCGCCCTCCGGGCTCCACACGAAGCGACTGCCGTCGGACGAGGCCGCCACCGTCCCGCCGCCGCTCACCCCCGAAGGGTCCGTCCCCGCGAACCAGTTGGCGCCGTCGTCCGTCGAGAACGCGATGTGCGGACCCGAGTCGAGATCGCCGACGCGGACGAGGGTGGCGGGATTCGTCTCGGCGAAGTCGAGGCCGGTCGTGGTGGTGAAGGTCGGTGAAGTGAACATCATCGAGGGGACCTTGGTGAGATCCGTGTGCCGGAAACCGCCGATGTCTCCCAGAGCGCTGAGCAGCGGGGCTCCGGACGGCGGGGAGGCGAGGTCGTTCACCGCCGTCTCCTCCAGGCCCTGCACCATGGGCTTCACGGTGAACTGGCCGCCGCTGTCCCACGTGGTCAGGTTCTCGGTGCCGTAGAGCGTCGCGCCCGTCCCGTACATCATCCGGTCCGAGTTGAAGGGATCGATCTCCAGCGACTCGGTCATCCAGCCCAGTTTCGGGCTCTGTTCGGGCGGCGACGGGTTGGCGCCGAAGGTGAGCCAGGGGGAGGACGAGACGTCGATCGTGTAGCGGTTCGAGCGGTTGGGATACGAGGTGTAGTCCCAGGCCTTCGTCCAGGTCGCCCCGCTGTCCGTGGAGCGGAAGAGCTGTGTGTCCGGCCACCAGGAGCTGTACGCCGTCGCCATCACCGTGCCCGGGTGCTGACGGTCGACGGTGAGGCCGGAGAAACCGTAGTAGGTGTCGGCCTCCGCCACCGGGCTGATGTTCGTCCAGGTTCCGGTCGCGGTGGCGTACCGCCACAGCTGGCCCTTTCCGCCGTCGTACGGGCCGCCCTTGTCGCTGTAGGCGAGATAGAGGTAACCGTTCCTGGCGTCCAGCACGCCCTTGTGGGCCAGATAGCCCGTCGGCTGCCCGGCCAGCCGCGTCCAGGTCGCGCCCGCGTCCGTCGAGCGGTACACCGCGTTGTCCTTGTCGGCGACCCCGACGTAGAGGGTCTTCGTCGCGCTGCCCGAGGTGCCCGTCGACTCGTCGAAGGTGACCCACACGATGCCCTGGTTGTCGGAGGCGTACCCCGTCGTGTCGGTCGGGTCCTGCTGGTAGTTGCCGACATTCGGGAAGCCGGTCACCTGCGACCAGGTGACGCCGGAGTCCGTCGACCGCCACAGTCCCTTCCCGCTGGGCGCGCCCAGGTACAGCACACTGTCCTTGTTCGGGTCGATCGCAAGCCGCTCGCCCATGCCGCGGCCGGGCATGTTGCCGCCGAGCTTGAAGGGCAGATCGGTCTTCTGCCAGTCGGCGCCCCGGTCCGAGGAGCGCAGTACGGCGCCGTTCGTCGGGTCCCAGCTGTTGGTGTACGTCCCCACCGCCGCGTAGACCCTGTTGGGATCGACCGAGTCGGAGGCCAGGCTGACGACGCCGGTGTGCCCCCAGTCGTCCCAGCCGACCGAGTCGAGCAGCGGCGTCCATGTCTTCGTCGACTCCTGCCAGCGGTAGGCGCCGCCGATGTCGGTGCGGGCGTAGACGAGGTTCTTCTCGCTGCGGTTGAAGACGACCCCGGGCACGAAGCCGCCACCGTCGATCCGGGCGTTCCTCCAGGTGTACGTGTCGGCGGCGAGCGAGGTCTTCGCGGGGTGATCGGCCGCCAGCGCGGGCGGAGTGCCGGCGAGCAGCCCGGCGGCGAGGGCGAGGACGGCCGTGAGGATGCGGGTTCTTCGCACGGGGGGTCCTTTCCGGGAGGGGGGAGGAGAACGTGTGCCGGGCGGCCCCCAGTGCGGGTGGGGACCGCCCGGCATGTACGCGGAGCCTTAGCGGGGACTTATTCGAGGAGCTCCGCGTACGAGCCCATGGCGAGGGCTGTGTCCGCCTGGGCCCAGAACCGGTGGTACGTGAAGGAGGGCGCGGCGCCGCCCTTCAGGTAGCTCTCGATCTTCGACCACGCGGGGTCGTTCTTGTAGAAGGAGCGCAGGGAGGTGAAGGTGGAGGCGGAGTTGATCGCGTCGCCGTCGGGCATCTTGCCGTTGAAGGTGCTCGGGACGTAGACGCTGTCGTCGAAGCGGTTGTAGTCCGCCCGGGTCTCCGGGACGGCGATGCCCAGGCTGTCCTGGTAGTTGTTCCACATGCCGTCCAGGAGCGCCTTCGCCGTCGACTTGGCGGTGGTGTCACCGGACTTGGCACCGTAGTACGTCAGGGTCTTGGCGTAGGCGGCGGCCACGCCGACGTCGTTGGTGTAGTCGGCGACGGTGACGTGAAGTCCGCTGTTGGAGCCGGGACTTGAGGCGTTCCAGGTGTCGGGCTGGCCCGACCACTGCAGGGTGGAGGGGATCTGGTAGGTGCCGTCCGGGTTGATCGTGGTCTTGGACAGCGCCCACTTGACCCACTTGTCCAGGACCGCTTTCGCGGTCGCGTTGCCCGTCTGCTGGTAGTACTCGGCGACCCGCTCCATCGACCAGGCCTGGAAGCCGAACCACTGGTTGGAGGGCGGGTCGTGGTAGACGGGCTGCTGGTCGTAGTACATGCCGTAGAAGGTCGACGTACCGGCCGGCGGGCTCGCGTACCGGCCGGCCCAGCTGTTGGTCGCACCGCCCGCGATCGCGCCCTCGGACGACTGCAGCCACTGGTAGAACTCCAGCTGACGGGTCAGCGACTTGGACCAGTCGGCCGTACCCGTGGCCGACTTGGGCTCCAGGTCGGCGTAGGAGCTGAGCGCGTAGGCGGCCAGGGGGTTCTGGTAGCCGCCGTGGACATGGCTGGAGCCGATCCGCCAGGCCCAGCCCGCGCTGGTGTCGGTCGCGCCGCCCCAGGCGTAGTACCAGGACAGCAGATAGTCGGAGGCGTCCTTGCCGGTGCCGGCCGGGCAGGTCGACGGCCCGACACAGTTTCCGATCTTCTTGAAGTACTTGTCGTACATCGCGTAGCGCAGGTAGTCGCCCATCTTGGCCGCCTTGCCGACGGTGGCCGACACATCACTGCCCTTGCCCTGCTGCTTGGCCCACACGTCCGCCCAGTACGCGGCCTGCACCGCACGCGCGTCGGCGTCCGGGGCATCGGTGTACTTCCACTGCTTGGCGTAGGACGAGTCACCGGTGAACAGGTCGAGATAGCCGTTGGTGCCGCCGTACTTGAAGGCGTCACAGGTCGGCTGCGGAACCGTTTCCCACACCGATTCCTGCGGGCCGCGCTGGAAGGTGTTGATGTACGACGGCCCCTTCGCCGCAGGCCCGCCCTCGCAGGTCCCGCCCGGAGTGTCGCCGTAGCCGTAGACGTTGTCGACATCCTCCAGCCAGTGCATGCCGTAGACGTCGTCCGTGCCGTAGGTGCTCTTCAGCTCGCCGGCGATCGGGTCCGTACCGACCGAGACCGAGGTGTCGAGCTTCGCCGGATACTCGTTCGGGGTGTCCAGCTCGGGCGCGTAGGTAGCCGGTTTCGAGGCGTTGTAGAAGGAGTTGGTGGGCTGGTCGGCGTGGGTGGGGATCATGTACTTCTCCATGAGCGCCCACGCGGCGTTGAACTTGGACCAGTCACCGGTGACCTTGCCGTACATCGCCTGCAGCCACAGCAGATAGCTGTACGCCTCCGACGTGGTCTCATGCCCCTGGTCCGGCGCCTCCACGATCAGTGTCTCCACCGAGTGGTAGGGGATGCCGTCGGGCGAGAAGTAACCGTTTGCCGGGTTGGTGATCTTCCCGTAGAGATCCAGGAAACGGGCGTCATACGCCTTCGAGGCCGCCAGCTCCGTCACCGTGACGGCCGCCTTGGAGTAGCCGGTCGCCGTCGACTCGAAGGAGGCCGCCCCGGTCCCCGAGGAGTCGGCCGAGACGGTCACCGTCTGCCCGGTGTTCCAGTTGGACGGGGTGAAGGTCAGCGAGGCGCCCCCCGTCACGGACAAGCCGGAGTTGCCGCTCGCCCGGGCCGTGGTGACCGTCACGTTCGACGAGGGCTGCGACGACAGCTTCACCGTGAACGTCCCCGACTTGCCCTGCTGGACACCCAGTTGACTGGGCGAGGCGACCACCGCGGGACCCGAGGCGACCGTGATCCCGACCGGTGTCGACACCGCCGAGGCGCCCAGACTGTCGTACGCCTTCGCCACCAGGGAATGACTGCCCACAGTCAAGTTGGAGACGGACAGCGTGTACGGCGCGCTCGTGTCCGTGCCCAGCAGCGTCGTGTCGTCGTAGAACTCGACCTTGCCGATCGTCGCACTGTCGGCCGCCGCGGCCGTCGCGGCGAGCGGGACCGCGGCGCCCTGGGTGTAGACCGCGCCGGTCGCGGGACTGGTCAGCACGGCGACCGGCGGCTGATGCGCACCCGCGCAGGTCGTGCCGTTGACCGCGAAGCTCGTGGGGGCGGTGTTGGTACCGCTGTAGCCGAACTGCGCGCCCGTGGAGACGGCCGCGCCCGCGGCGATCGTCCCGTTGTAGCCGGCGTCCTTCACGGTGATCGCCGTGCCGGACTGGGACCAGGTGCCGTTCCAGCCGTTGGCGAGCTTCTGGTTGCCCGAGTAGGCGTACGTCAGGGTCCAGCCGTTGATGGGATCCGTACCGCGGTTGGTGATCGTCAGATCCGCGGTGAAGCCGGAACCCCAGTCGTTGGTCTTGTAGTCGACGCTGCACTGAAGTGCCGCCGCCTGGGCGGGAGTCGTGCCGGTGCCGAGCATGGTGAGCGGAAGCGCGAGGGCCGCCACGACGGCGGTCCACAGTCGCCGCGCGCGACGGCGTCTGCGTCTTGGTTGCATGGTGCTGGTTCCTCCTTGCGGCTCGAGCGAAGTGGGGGAGGAGCAACAAGCCTTGAACCAGTGGGAGCGCTCCCATAGTGGGGACGGGGGTGGGGGCGGTCAAGGTGCTTGAAGAGTCGAAATGATTCGACGGGTTTTAGCTGAGGGAAAGTCAGGAAACTCTGTGACTCCCCTGTCCTTCACTGTCACTTGGCGCTAGCTTCGTGAACACCAGTGGGAGCGATTCCATCAGTCGACGCGTCCGTCACGACGCGCCCGATCTGCAAGGAGTCGCTCATGCGACACCCCCCGCGTTCAGTACTCTTAGCCGTCGCCGGAGCGGTCGCCCTTGTCGGGGCCATGACCGTCCCGGTGGTGACGGCGCAGGGAGCCACGCCGGCGTGCTCGGTGGAGTACTCGGTCACCAGCCAGTGGGACACCGGCTTCCAGGGCGCCGTGAAGATCACCAACAACTCGGCGGCCCTGAGTGGTTGGAGCCTCGGCTTCGACTTCGCGGGCGGCCAGAAGGTCACCCAGGGCTGGAACGCCAAGTGGTCCCAGTCCGGTACCACGGTGACGGCGGCCAACGAGAGCTACAACGGCTCGCTGGCCACCGGCGCCAGTGTCAGCGCCGGCTTCCTCGCCTCCTGGCCGGGGTCGGGGAGCAACGCCGTACCGACGTCGTTCAAGCTCAACGGGACGACGTGCAACGTGGACGCGCAGCCGTCGCCGACGCCGACCGAGCCGCCGGCGAGCGGCTCGGCACCCGCCCTGCATGTCTCGGGCAACAAGCTCGTGGACGCCTCGGGTGCGACGAGGCGGCTGCTCGGGGTGAACCGGTCCGGCGGCGAGTTCATGTGCGTACAGGGCCGAGGCATCTTCGACGGTCCGGTGGACGACGCGGCGATCAAGGCGATCGCCGACTGGAAGGCCGACACGGTCCGCATTCCGCTCAACGAGGAGTGCTGGCTGGGGCTTTCCGGCATCCAGCCCGCGTACGGCGGCGCCAACTACGTCAACGCCGTCAAGGACCTGGTGGCAAGGGTCGAGGCGCACGGCCTGACCCCGATCGTCGATCTGCACTGGACCTACGGGCAGTACACCGGAAACTCGGCCGGCTGCTCCGACGTGCACGCGAGCTGCCAGAAGCCGATGCCCGACATGCAGTACACGCCGTCCTTCTGGTCCTCGGTGGCCGACACCTTCAAGGGCGACCAGGGCGTGGTGTTCGACCTGTTCAACGAGCCGTATCCGGACCGGGCCACCTCCACGACCACCCAGGCGTGGCAGTGCTGGCGCGACGGCGGCAGCTGCCCCGGCATCGGCTACGAGGTCGCCGGTATGCAGGATCTGGTGGACGCGGTGCGCTCCACCGGTGCCAGGAACGTCGTCATGGCCGGCGGACTGGCGTACTCGAACGACCTGAGCCAGTGGCTGACGTACAAGCCCAGTGACCCCACGGGCAATCTCGTCGCCGCGTACCACGTCTACAACTTCAACACCTGTGCGAACGAGAGCTGCTGGAACTCGACCCTCGCCCCGGTCGCGGCCCAGGTGCCGCTGGTGGCAGGGGAGATCGGCGAGAACACCTGCTCGCACGGGTTCGTGGACCAGGTCATGAAGTGGTTCGACGACCGGGGGCTCTCCTACCTCGGCTGGACCTGGAACACCTGGGACTGCTCGTCCGGTCCCTCGCTGATCTCCAACTACGACGGGACTCCCACGTCGTACGGCATCGGGCTGCGCGATCACCTGCGTGCCCTCAACCCGTAATTCCCTCACCGGAGAAGGAAACCCGCACTCATGAGCCGTACCAGAACAGCGATACTCGCCGCCCTGGCGCTGGTCGCCGGGACAGCCGGGACCGCGACGGCCGTCGTCCCCGGGGACGTCGGGGTGAAAGCCATTCCCTGCACCGTCGACTACAAGGTGCAGAACCAGTGGGACACCGGCTTCACCGCCGCCGTGACCATCACCAACAACAGTGCCGCCAAGAGCAGTTGGGCGGTGAAGTGGTCGTACGCGGGCAGTCAGAAGGTCACCAGCTACTGGAACGCCAAGGTCAGCCAGAGCGGTGCCGACGTCACCGCGAGCAATGAGACCTACAACGGGACGCTCGCCACCGGCGGTTCGGTGAGCTTCGGCTTCAACGGGTCCTACAGCGGCACCAACGCGCTGCCCACGGCCTTCACCCTGGACGGCGTCACCTGCAACGTCGACGACGGGAGCAGCGGCGGTGGTGGGGGCGGCGGTGGCGGCACCGGCAGCCGCGTCGACAACCCGTACGCGGGCGCCAAGGTGTACGTGAACCCCGAGTGGTCCGCGAAGGCCGCCGCCGAGACGGGCGGCAGCCGGATCTCCAACCAGCCCACCGGTGTCTGGCTCGACCGCATCGCCGCGATCAACGGTGTCAACGGCGGGATGGGCCTGCGGGCCCACCTCGACGCGGCCCTCGCGCAGAAGGGCAGTGGCGAGGAGGTCGTCCAGCTGGTGATCTACGATCTGCCCGGACGTGACTGCGCGGCCCTCGCCTCCAACGGCGAGCTCGGCCCGACGGAGATCGACAAGTACAAGACGCAGTTCATCGACCCGATCGCGGCGATCCTCGCCGACAGCAAGTACAGCTCGCTGCGGATCGTCACCACCGTCGAGATCGACTCGCTGCCCAACCTGGTCACCAACACCGGCAGTCGGGCCACCGCCACCGCCAACTGCGACACGATGCTCGCCAACGGCAACTATGTGAAGGGCGTGGGCTACGCGCTCGCCAAGCTCGGCGCGATCCCGAACGTCTACAACTACATCGACGCCGGCCACCACGGCTGGCTCGGCTGGGACGACAACTTCGCGCCCGCCGCGAACCTGTTCAAGCAGGCCGCGACGAGTGAGGGCGCGACCGTCGACGACGTGCAGGGGTTCATCACCAACACGGCGAACTACAGCGCCCTGAAGGAGAACAACTTCACCATCAACGACAGTGTGGGCGGCACGTCCGTACGGCAGTCGAAGTGGGTGGACTGGAACCGGTACGTGGACGAGCTGTCGTATGCGCAGGCCATGCGGAACGAGCTCGTGTCCGTCGGGTTCAACTCCAGCATCGGGATGCTGATCGACACGTCCCGCAACGGGTGGGGCGGGACCGCGCGGCCGGCCGGCCCCGGCCCGACCACCAGCGTGGACGCGTATGTCGACGGCGGTCGGTACGACCGGCGGATCCATGTCGGGAACTGGTGCAACCAGTCGGGGGCCGGGCTCGGTGAGCGTCCGCAGGCGAATCCGGCGAGCGGGATCGACGCGTATGTGTGGATGAAGCCGCCGGGGGAGTCGGACGGGTCGAGTTCCGCGATCGCGAACGACGAGGGCAAGGGCTTCGACCGGATGTGCGACCCGACGTACACGGGCAACGCGCGCAACGGGAACAACATGTCCGGGGCGCTGCCGAACGCGCCGCTGTCCGGGCACTGGTTCTCCGCGCAGTTCCAGCAGTTGATGCAGAACGCGTACCCGCCTTTGTAGGAGGGTGCCGCGCGCCCCTGAAGCAAACAGGTCCGTCGGGGTCAGGCCTCTTTGGTCAGGCCCCGGCGGATCGCGGCCTCCACTGGCGAGTAGTTGCCGTCCGGGCGGTCCAGCTCGTACGGGACCGCCGGCATCAGCGGCGGCTGGGCCATGAAACGGGGGCGGGTGCCGTGGTGGGGCTGGGCCGCGTGGATCAGGAAGGGGTGGCACAGGTAGACGTCGCCGGGGCGGCCGGTGGCGTGGGCCAGGGGACGGTGGGCGGAGGCCGCCACCAGCTGGGGGGCGATCTCCAGCCCCGAGACACCCGTCTCGCCGTACGGCTCCAGGAGCGGAGGCACGTCCAGGTGGGAGCCGACCCGGATGCGGGTCGGGGCGTCCGCCTCGGTGACCTCGCTGAACAGGAAGAGCATCAGCAGGGCGCGGTCCTTGGAGCGCAGGTTGGTGAAGTACCAGCTCGCGCCCTGGGGAAGATAGCTCCCCTCGGTGTGCCAGCCCGCGTCGTCCGGCTCCGTCCCGTGCGGGAAGCGCAGCGGGAAGCTGCCCAGCGAGTAGCGGGGCAGCCAGCGGTCCTCACCGACCAGAAGGTCGAACGCCTTATGCAGGACGGGGGAGTTGGCGGCCGCCGCGAACGGGCCCTGCGCCATGTCGCCGACCCACACCACCGGCTCCTTCCAGGTGCCGGGGTCCTCGGGGTCGTACCCCGTCTCCCGCCACAGCAGCCGTGCGCAGTGCTCGGCGACGCGCGGGGGGAAGGCGCCCTCGATCTTCACGAATCCGTCCCGCAGGAACCGTTCGACCAGCTCGTCGTCCATGGGGCCATCCTGCGGGTGCCGGCTTGCCGTCCGCATCCCGTTTTTTGCCGTCCCGGCAAGAGGAGTGGCACTCGCCCGGTGCGTCGGAGCACGCTGACGGCATCACGGACGAGAGGCTGACGACATGGCGCACGACGACCACGGCCACGATGGCACGCACGACCACCGACACCCGCACAGCCATGGCCATCACGGCCATGACACGGACATCGACTGGGCCGAGATGGGCCCGCTCCTCGAATCACAGGCCGAGCTGTTCACACCCCTGTACGAGCGGGCCCTGAACTGGCTCGGCAAGGAGGTGACCGAGCCGGGGCTGATCGTCGACGCGGGCAGTGGGCCCGGGGTCGTCACCTGTCTGTTCGCCGAGATCTTCCCCGGCGCCCGCGTCATGGCCGTCGACGGCTCCGGACCGCTGCTGGAACGGGCGCGACAGCGGGCCGAACGGCTCGGTTACAGCGACCGTTTCGACACCCTCACCGGTGAACTCCCGGGCGCTCTGGAAGAGTTGGACTATCCGGCCGACCTCCTGTGGGCCGGCCGCAGCCTGCACCACCTCGGTGACCAGCGGGCCGCCCTCGCCGCCTTCGCCGGACGGCTCGCGCCCGGCGGAACGCTGGCGATCATGGAAGGCGGGCTGCCGTCCCGTTTCCTGCCGCGCGACCTGGGCTTCGGACGCCCCGGTCTGGAGGCGCGGCTGGACGCCCTGGAAGCGGAGTGGTTCGCGCGGATGCGGGCCGACCTGCCCGGTTCCGTCGGGGAGGTCGAGGACTGGCCGGCTCTGCTGAGCGGTGCGGGCCTGACCCACGCCCGTACGCGCAGCTTCCTCCTCGACCTGCCCGCCCCCGCCTCCGACCGGGCCCGCGCCTATGTCGCGGGGACACTGGCCCGGGTCCGCGAGATGCACGGCACCGAGCTGGACGCGGAGGACCGGGCCACCCTGGACCGTCTGCTCGACGCCGACGACAAGGGGAGCGTGCACCATCGGCCCGATGTGTTCGTGCTGGCGGCCCACTCGGTGCACACGGCGGTGCGGACCGGCTGAGGGGGCCGATGGCCCCCGTCCCGCGGACTCCTGAGGGTCCGTTGCGTCCAACCGGTCGAGCGGCCCGGCCGACCCCGCACGAAAAGCCGGTCGGGCCGCTCGGCCGGAGTCAGTTGTTCGCCAGGAACTGCTTGGCGAGCTTGTCCCCCAGCGTGACCGCGGCGCTGTGGCTCTCGATGGGGGATACCTGGGAGTTCTTGAAGAGGATGTAGGTCACGCCGGAGTCGGCGCCGCCGGTCGCCGGGTCGGGGTCGATCCCGAGGGCCTTGGCGGTGGCGTACGACGCCTCGCCGATGATCTTCGTCGGGCCGGTGTCGCCCACGACGGCGTACTCGACCTTGTTGTTGTAGATCACGGCGACTACACCGCCGCCCTTGATGCCGTAACTGGAGTACTTCCAGATGCTGCTGGAACTGGGCACGACGATGTACGGCAGCGAGTCCGCCTTGAGCGGCTTGCCGTCGGACTGATGGAACGCGGTGTCGTCCTGGTACCAGGGGTCGGCGTTCTCGTTGCACTTCGACGTGCGCTGTCCGTCGCAGTCGATGTCCATGTCGGCCTTCCAGAACACGGCACCGTTCTTGCCGCACACCGGGATGGTGGCCGACGTCTCGTCGTCGGTCTTGTACTTGCCGCTGGAGATCTGGGAACAGGACGTCACCTTGGCGAGCAGGTCGGCCGCGCTGACCGAGCCCTCCTGGGCGGACGTCGGGCGGGTGGTGGCGCCGGAGGCGTTCGCAGGGAGGACTCCGGCGGCGAGCAGGGCGGCCCCGGAGGCCGCGGCGAGGGTCAGTGTTCGTATGCGCACTGTGGGGGACCCTTCTGTTAGGAAACTTTCCTGACCGGGTTGGCGTACACGGTGGACCCCGCGGCATGCTCGCGTCAACCCCTTCGATGGGGGCGCGTCGGCGCCGTGTGAGCGGTGTTTCCGGAAAACGCCAGGTGGGCGGTCAGAGGGCCGTTCCGGGCCGCTTTCGCGTCACGGCCTCAATCCGCCGTCCCCGGGACGGGGAGGCCGAGGTGTCCGTCGTACGGCCAACTCGCGTGTCATCGCCGCGTGCTCCCGTACCGTTGCCACGTCCAGGTCCTCGAAGAGCTGGCCCCGTGCGTCGTACGTCGGGAGGAGGCTGTCGGGAAGCCGCTTCCATTGGTGCGCGCTCCGGGCCTTGAACTCCAACTCGGTGAGCACGACGTCCAGGTTCTGTCGCAGCACGGGCGTCATGCGTGCTCCGCGGGTCAGCAGGTCCTTCAGCGCGCCCGCGTGCAGATGTGCCGCCCCGATCCCCAACAGGTAGTCGTCCCAAGCCTGTTGACGGGCTTTCGGGTCGGGGGCGGGGACGGAGAACGTGTCGAGGAGCCGGGTGCGCGCCTTGTCGGCCTCCTGCACGCCGACGAGCAGGGCGGCGCAGCGCACGGCGATCCAGTCGCGTCGCGCCTCGGGTCCCGGAAGCGTGGGGGCGGGCGGTGTCTCGTTCGCGGCGACGACCGCCGCGGCCGCCAGCACACGGCGGTGCTCCGCCAGGCTCTTGGCCGCCGCGTCCGCGAGCTCCCCGGAACCGGGTACCACCTGGTTCAGCGCGGTACGGCCCGCCAGGACGGCCGTGGGCACCAGCAGATCGCGGCCCACGCGGAACAGGACCTCCATGCTCTGGCGAAAGGCACCGAGCTCGGCCGGCGTCCGCGGAACGAGGTCGGGGATCTGCCGCCGGGCCCGGTAGAGCAGCGCGGCGAGGTCCGCCTGCAGCCGCCTGATGCGCATCGCTGCCGTCGCCGGGTCGCGAGGGCCTTCGACGGCGAGGCGGACCGTGTCCGTGATGCCGATGACGAACTCGTCGACGGACGGGGGCGGAGGCGTTCGGTAGCCCACCGCGGTCAGCAGCGGGGCGACGCCCAGCCACAGGAGGGGTTCGAGGCGGCCGGCGAGGTCGGACGTCAGCTGATGGAGGTTGTCCCAGCCGTCCTCCAGCCGCTGCCAGAACGCCTGGTCGGCGAGGCATTCGCTCGACGAGGTGAAGAGCTCGATCGCCCGCTCGCGCAGCGCCCTGAAGACCTCTTCGTTGCGCAGGGCCTCATTGCCCGCCCTGGACGCCGTCTCGATCCGGCGGAGCCCGTCCCTGAGCGCGTGGAGACGGGTGAGTTCCGGCTGTCCTCGCAGGGAGTCCTGGGCGGCGCGGAGGGCGTCGGCAGAGGCAGCCTGCCGCTCTCGTCGCTCGGCCGCCTCCCGTTCGGCCGCCTCCCGCTCACCTTCCCGGAGTGCCCGCCGCTCCGAGTCCTCGCCCCCGGGTTCGAAATCGAATTCGTGACGCCCCATGTCCCGCCTCCCCCGCAGAGGAAACAACGTGGTTCCCCGAGCAGGGCGCCGTCAATACGACGAAAGGGCGAGGGCGCGGACGCCGACCCCTGATTGCGGCGCCCCCCGTACAGGAGAAGACTGTCGATATCGAACATTCCGGATATTGTCCCGGAGGTGAGGGCCATGTTCGTCCGCACCGTGTACACGACCGGTGATCCAGCGAAGGTCGACACCGCCATCAGGGCGCTGAACGCGCAGGGGCGGGATCTGCTCGAAGAGCGTCCCGGGTACCGGGGTTCGGGCATCTTCGTCGACCGGGAACTCGGCAAGCTGCTGGCCGTGAGCTGGTGGGAGACCGAGGAGGCCCGGCGCAACAGCGACGAGGTCATGCGGGCGCGGCGCGGGCCGCTGCTGGAGCCGTTCGCCGCTACGACCGCCGTGGACAACTACGAGGCCACGGTCTTCCGTTCGGTCCGTCCGCCGGAGGCCGGCGGTGGGCTGCGGATCAGCAGGCTTGAGTTCGACCCCGCGGACACGGATCTGCTGACCGAGACCTTCCGCGCCTCGGTCCTGCCCCGTCTGGAGACCCTGCGCGGGCTGGCCCGCACCTCCCTGCTGGTCGACCGAGAGCGGGGCCGCGGCATGGTCGGCGCCCTGTTCGTCGACCGCGAGTCGCTGGCCGCCTCCCGCGGCGCCCAGTCCTCCGCACGTCACGAGGGCGCCGCCAAGGCGCATGTGACCGTGGTCGGACTCGAGGAGTTCGAAGTCGTCTTCACGGATGTGCGCGGCACCTGACACGGGCCAGGCTGAACCACCGGGCCACGAAGGGGGTGCAATCGGGCGCGAACCCGTCATCCTGGGCATGTTCGGTTCGGGGGAACGGGGGCGGTCATGGACCGTTATGTGAATCAGGAAAGCACCGGCTGGACCGAGTTGAGGGTCCACGGGGTGTCGGGCACACCGCCGGAGTCCGAGCTCGGGCATCCGGCGGTGTGGCGGGTGGCGGGCGACGCACTGGCCGGGTTCTACCGGCGGATCTGGGAGACCCGGTCGGGAGCCGCGGACACCGATCGGTTCCGGCGGGAGGGCTACTCGTGGGGCGCGCTGACCTCCGGCGACAACCGGCGTGCGCTGTGGCTGCTCCTGCTGCCGTTCATGTTCGTCAACCTGGCGTTCTACATGGATCCCGGTCACCGGGTCGTGAAGAGGGCTCTCCCCGACGGGCGGACGGCGAGCGAGACACGGGTCGTGGAGCACCGGGCCCTGCTGCAGCGCCTCCTCGCGCTCTCCCTCACCGGTACCTATGTCCTCGCCGCGACCTCCGCCTCGATGGACCTCGTCGGCTGGCAGTGCGGGAAGGACGACGGAAACCCGGCGTGCACCGGGGGCGGGATCTGGCTGAGCTGGCTGCACTACGGCTGGATCGACACCACGGGCAGCCGGCTCGCGGTGGCGGCGCTCGTCCCGGTCGCTCTCGTCCTGCTGCTGTGGTGGCTCGCGAACCGGTCCTGGGACGGCCTTGAGGCGAGCCCGGTCCCGCAGGTCGAAGGGCGCGACCCGGTGGTCGAAACCCTGCTGGAGGACCGGCAGTTGTGGAACGGGAGCCGTCCCGTGCGGCGTCTGCGCGCGCTCCATGTGACGGCTGCGCTGGGGCTGACCGGCGTGCTGCTGCTCACCCCGCTGCTGCCGCACGGCGACTTCAAGAAGCTGGTGTCCGACGGTGGTTGGGGGACATGGCCCGGAGGTGTGCGCGACGCCGTGCTGGTCGTCCTGCTGACGGCGCTCGCGGCGGCCGCGGCCGGGATGCTCGTACCGCGTCTCTTCAAGCGCGAACGCCCGGGTCCCGGGGACCGGACGCCCGCCTGGGACCGGGTGTTCGCCGTGCTGCCGTGGTGCGCCCTGGGGCTGGTGGTCGCCGCGATGGGCGTCGCGTTCCTCTGGGACGCCGCCGACGCCGACACGACCCGCGCGTCCGCCGAACTGCCGGGCCAGGTCGGGGCGACGCGACTGCTGCTGGCAGCGCAGGCCGCGCTGCTGCTGATCCTGCTGGTGTCCCACCTCGGCACGCTCTGGAAGGCGCGGAAACAGCGAGCGCCGCAGGCCCCGTTCGGCAACCCGGCCTTCCCGCGGGCCGCCTGGCACGGACTGGGCACCACGGGTGTCGCCCTGCTCGCCGTCCTCCTCGCGACGGCTCTGGCGGCGGGACTGACTCTCCGCACGGCCGAGACGCTGGGCGCTCCGGCGGTCGCCGGGCAGGACAAGGGCGGGCAGCGGGCGATGGTGGTGCCGACCGAGTACTTCTGGGCGTCGGTGAGCGCGCTCGGCTTCCTCGCCGTGGCCCTCGTCGTCCTGGGGTGCGCCGCCTGGTCCCTGCACCGGTCCGCGCGGCGGTACCGGAAAGTCGTGCGGACCGGTTACGGCGAAGCCGCCGGGGACGGCACCGACGCGACCGAGCGCCGGATCAAGGACATCGCGCGCAACTGGGCCCGGGCCCAGGGATACGACAGTGTGGGCACCGCCGGGCTCGGCGTCCTGCTGTGCGTGGCCGGTGCGATCGTGGTGGCGGACATGGCGCTCGACCCGACCGTGGGCGCACGGCTCGTCTCCGAGGGACCGGGCTGGCTGATCACCGTGGCCAACCTCGTCCTCACCGGACTGGTGCTGGTCCTGCTGTGGGCGGGCCGTCAGGCCTACCGCAACCCGGCCTTCCGTCGCACCGTGGGCATCCTCTGGGACGTCGGCACCTTCTGGCCGCGCGCCACGCACCCCTTCGCCCCGCCGTGCTACGCGGAACGCACCGTCCCCGATCTGCTGAACCGGCTGGAGTACCTCACCGGGCGACCCGAGAACAGCCCGGGCCGCGTCATCCTGTCCTGCCACTCGCAGGGCACCGTCATCGGAGCGGTCGTCCTCATGCAGGCCGACACCGCGGCGAGCACCAGGACCTGCTTCCTGACCTACGGCTGTCCGCTCACGCGTCTCTACGTCAGGTTCTTCCCGGCCTACTTCAACGCCTACACGGTGGACCGGCTCGGACAGATCCTCGCGCACCGAGGGGGCGAGCTGCCCGGGGCCCGGGACCCCGGGACGGCCCCGCGCTTCGCCGTCGACGCCCGCTGGCGCAACCTGTACCGCCTCAGCGACCCGATCGGCAGCTGGGTCGTCGGCGACCCCGGGCAACCCACGGGCGTGCCACCCTCGCTGATGGACCGTCAACTACGGGACCCGGCCGCCTTCCCGAAGCCGGCCGGCGATTCCTGCTACGAAAAACCGAAGGGCCACTCCGACTACTTCGCCGATCCCGTCTTCGACCTGTGCGTGGAGTGCTGCAGGGGCGACGGCCCGGCCGCGCCCTGTGACTGCCACCAGGCACCGGTCAGCGACGACGGGATCCGGCGCGCGGCAGTGGCGGGGCCGCCGTCCGCGGACGGCGGCCCCGACAGGTCGACGCTCAGGCCACGTTGAACGTGGAAGGGTCCGGCCCCAGCCGCCGGTCCTCGTTGAGCGCGCTGATCGCCGCCAGGTCCTCCGTGTCCAGGCTGAAGTCGAAGACCTCGATGTTCTCCTTGATCCGGGACGGCGTCACGGACTTGGGGATCACCACGTTGCCCAGCTGGAGGTGCCAGCGCAGGACGACCTGGGCCGGGGTGCGGCCGTGCTTCTGGGCGATGGCGACGATCGCCGGAACCTCCAGGAGGCCCTTGCCGGAACCGAGCGGCGACCACGCCTCGGTGGCGATGCCCTGCTCCGCGTGGTACTCGCGGGCCGCGTGCTGCTGCAGATGCGGGTGCAGCTCGATCTGGTCGACGGCCGGGATGACGGATGTCTCGGCGATCAGCCGGCGCAGGTGCTCCGGCTCGAAGTTGGAGACGCCGATCGCACGGATGCGCCCGTCGGCGTGCAGCTTCTCGAACGCCTTGTAGGTGTCGACGTACTTGTCACGGGCCGGGGTCGGCCAGTGGATCAGGTACAGGTCGAGGTACTCCAGACCCAGCTTCTCCAGCGACGCGTCGAACGCGCGCAGCGTGGAGTCGTACCCGTGCTCGCTGTTCCAGAGCTTGGTGGTGACGAAGATGTCCTCGCGCGGGACGCCGGAGGCGGCGATCGCCTTGCCGGTGCCCTCTTCGTTGCCGTAGATCGCCGCTGTGTCGATGCTGCGGTACCCGGCCTCCAGCGCGGTGGCGACGGCATGCTCCGCCTCGTCGTCCGGCACCTGCCAGACGCCGAAGCCCAGCTGGGGCATCTCGACGCCGTTGTTGAGGATGATCGGGGGGACCTTGCTGCTCACGAGCTCTTGATCCTTCGGTTGTCGTCAGATGGCACTCCTATCGTCAACGATCACAGGCCGTGATGCATTCCTGACCGGCAAATCCGCCGGAACGACCGATGTGTCCGCACCGGAACTGACCGGTGAGTCAGTGGCTGGATGGCGAGAATGGCCGGAAATGCATCCGACCTCTGCGGTCCGGACCATTGACCGCCGGACCTTCTGCCGCGACTCTGGACCCCGCTGACGAACGAGTTCCTGAACTTGAGACATGCATGTGAACGGTTTCACGGCATTTTCCTCCGATGTTTCCATGCCTCCGACCCATCGAGAGGGAGGAACATGAGACACCGTCGCCTGGGCACGGCCCTGACGACCCTCGCACTCGCCACCGTGACCGTCGCCGCCCTGCCGGCGGCGGCCCCACCGACGGCCCTCGCGGCCGAGGCCGTCCACCGTCCGTCCGCCGCCACCGACTGGTCGGTGGCGGTCGTCGACTCCACCATGGCCCGCTACACGCCGAGCACCATCGGCGGCTGGTCCTACCCGGTCGGTCTCTACCTCTACGGCCAGTACCTCACGTACAAGCGCACCCATGACCCCCGCTCGCTCGCCTACATCAAGAGCTACGTCGACCGCTTCGTGAAGAGCGACGGCTCGATCGACCAGTCCTTCAACAGCCTGGACAGCATGCAGGCCGGCCGGCTCCTGGTGATCCTGCACCACGAGACCGGCCAGGACCGCTACCGCAAGGCGGCCAAGAAGATCCGCGACCGCCTGAACACCTACCCGCGCACCGCCGACGGCGGCTTCTGGCACGCGGACACCTCCAGTCGGGCCCATCAACTCTGGTCGGACGGCGTCTACATGGTGAACCCGTTCCTCGTCGAGTACGGCAAGGAGTTCGGCGACAGCGCGTACACCGACGACGAGGCGGCCAAGCAGCTGTACGTCTACGGCAGCCATCTGCAGGTCGCGAACGGACTGCTCAAGCACGCCTACGACGAGTCCAGGAGCGCGAGTTGGGCCGATCCGCAGACCGGGCTCGCCCCCGAGCACTGGTGCCGGGCCGTGGGCTGGTACTCCATGGCACTCGTCAACGTCCTGGACGCCATTCCGGCGAACCAGTCACGGCGTCCGCAACTCCTCACCATTTTCCGCAAGTTGGCAGCGGGGCTGGAGAAGTACCAGGACCCGGCCACCGGCCGCTGGTTCCAGGTGATGGACAAGGGAGACCGCTCCGACAACTGGACCGAGACCTCCTGCTCCAGCATGTTCACCTACGCCCTGTCCCGCGGCGTGCAACAGGGCTACCTCGACCCGCACTACGGCGCGGTCGCGCACCGCGGCTACCAGGGAGTGCTGGCGAAGCTCTCGGTCGGCTCCGACGGCCGCACCAACCTCGCCGACATCTCCATCGGCACCAACGTCGGCGACTACGCGTACTACATCGCACGTGACCGGGCCACCAACGACTTCCACGGCCTGGGCGCCTTCCTGATCATGAACGAGCAACTGCGAGGAGATTAGTGTCATGAGCACGTCCAGAAGGGCATTGCTGGGCGCGGCGGTCGCGGGCGCGGCCGGAGCTGCCATCGGCCTGCCCGCCACCGCCCACGCGGCCTCCTGGCAGCAGAAGTGGGCTCCCTCCGCGAGCGGCGACGGCCTCGGCGCCTTCGAGACGATCGAGGACGACCGGGCCGACTCCCACCCCGCGGGGCATCCGCACATCTTCGCCACGGGCAACAACTGGCGCTTCAACATGCACATGGTGGACCGGGACACCTCGACCGACCGTCAGCGCCAGGAGGTCACGGGTCTGCGCACGAGTTCCAGCAGCTACCTCAAGTGGAACGAGGGCCAGACCTGGCGGGTCACCTACTCGATGTACATCCCGAGCTCGCTGAAGGCGACCACCACCTTCACCCACATCATGCAGATGAAGCAGCCCGGTGCCGGTTCCTCCCCGATCGTCACGCAGTCCCTGCGCCGGGTGAGCGGCAAGCAGACCATCGAGCTGACCCTGCCCATCTCCGGCACCCTCATCGGCCGCACCGACCTCGACCCGCTGCACGACCAGTGGACCGACGTCGACTTCCAGATCAAGGTCGGCAACGGCTCGGCGGGCTCCGTCCGCTGGATCCTCAAGTCCGGCGGCTCGACCGTCATCGACAAGTCGAAGACCGGCGTCGACACCTTCCTGGCCGACCGGGTGCGCCCGAAGTGGGGCATCTACCGCTCCCTCGGCGACACCTCCGGGTCCCTGCAGGACACCTATCTCCTGCTGACCAACCTCCGCGGCTACCAACTCGTGTGAGGAGCCGTCACCATGACACCCCCCACTGACCCGCGCCGCCGAGCGGCGGCCGTCGTCCTCTTCGTGGTGGCCGTCGTCCTCGGCCTCACCCATCCCGCGGCCCTCGCCGCCCCGCAGGGCGCCGTGCGCGCCGCCGCCGAGTACAACGTGCGCGACTACGGCGCCAAGGGCGACGGCTCCAGCAACGACAGCCCGGCCATCGACAAGGCCATCACGGCCGCCAACGCCGCGGGCGGCGGCACCGTCCGCTTCCCCTCCGGCACCTACAAGTCCAAGAACACGCTCCACATGAAGAGCCATGTGACGCTCCAGCTCGACAAGGGCGCCACACTCCAGGGCTCCAGCGCCGACACCTACGACAAGGCCGAGTCCAACCCGTACGACTCCTACCAGGACTACGGCCACAGCCACTTCCACGACGCGATGATCTACGGCGACAAGCTGACCGACATCGGCTTCGTGGGCCAGGGCGTCATCGACGGCGCCGGCAACCTGATCACCGGCAACCCCAAGTCCGGCGAGGCCGACAAGATCATCTCGCTGACCAGGTGCGACGGACTCCGGATCGGCGACGGTCTCACGCTGCGCCGGGGCGGTCACTTCGCGGCCCTCATCAACGGCTGCAAGAACGTGACGTCGGACCACCTGACGATCGACACCGCGAGCGACCGCGACGGCTGGAACGTCATCTCGACGACCGACGCCACGATCACCAACGCCACCATCCACGCCAACGACGACGCACTGGTCTTCAAGAGCGACTACGCCCTCGGCGCCAAGCTCCCCAACGGCCATGTGCGGGTGAGCGATTCGACGCTCGGCGCCAAGTGCTGCAACGCCCTGATGTTCGGCTCCGAGACCTGCGGCGACTTCTCGGACTACCAGTTCGAGAACATCCGCATCGACGGCGCGGACAAGTCCGGGCTCGGCATGGTCTCCATGGACGGCGCGAAGATCTCGGACGTCCACTACCGCGACATCACGATGACCAACGTCCACTCGCCGATCATGCAGAAGATCGGCACCCGCAAGCGCTGCGGCAACAGTCCCGGTGTCGGATCGATCAGCGACATCACATACGACCACATCACCGCGACCGGCAACAGCCCCTCCTTCAGCCCGACCCTGTGGGGCGAGTCCGGCCACCGCATCAACGGCGTGACCTTCACCAACGTCGACATCACGGTCCCCGGCGGCAACGGCACCATGTCCACGGCCGTGCCGAGCAACGACCCGAACGACTACAACCCCAAGGCCATCGGCACCCGGCCCGCCTACGGCTGGTACCTCCACAACGCCGACAACGTCCAGTTCACCGACAGCTCGGTCAAGTTCGCCTCGAACGACGGCCGGCCCGCGTTCATCGCCAACTCGGCCGGCGGCATCCGGCTCACCCGGTTCACCGCGCAGAAGGGCAGCAACTCGCCCTTCGACGTGGCCTTCCAGGACGTCACCGGCGGCTGCCTGACGGACAGTCACAACACCTCCGGCGGCGCCCTGCGCGTCTCGGGAAGCCAGGACTGCGGCAGCAGTACGGCGGTGAAACCGCTCGACCTGGAGAACCCCCGCCAGGACTTCCTCCGCGCCTCCGTCGGCGGCCTCTTCCTGCACTGGGGCCTGCGCACCGCACCCGCCCACACCAGCTGCACCGCGTGGGAGAACGACGTCACCAGCGGCGGCTGGACGCCCGACTACTGGGTGAACGAGGCCCAGAAGCTGCACACCCAGTACCTGGTCCTCGCCACCTTCCACAGCCGCCTCGGCTACGCCCGCCCCTGGCCGTCCAAGATCCCCGGATCCTGCTCCACCAAGCGGGACTTCCTCGGCGAGCTGATCACGGCCGCCAAGGCCAAGGGCATGAAGGTCATCCTCTACATGACCAACGACCCCCAGTGGCACGACGAGGGCGGTCACGAGTGGCTCGACTCGGCCGCGTACTCCGCCTACAAGGGCAAGAACGTCGACCTGACCACCAACGACGGCTTCGGGCAGTTCAGTTACGACAACTTCTTCGAGGTCATGGACCGCTACCCCGACCTCGGCGGCTTCTGGATCGACAACGACAACTCCTACTGGGAGAGCCACAACCTCTACCAGCAGATCTACGACAAGCGCCCGAACTACACGCTCAGCAACAACAACGAAGACACGCCGATCATGGACATGATCAGCAATGAGCAGAAGACGGGCATGACCCCGGCCTACGACTATCCGCAGGCCGTCTACACCGCCCAACCCCGCCTGACCGAGGCCGACTTCAAACTGCCCTCCACCGGCGCCTGGTGGTACGACGGCTCCAACCCGTCCGTCGACAAACAGCTCACCCTCGGCCGGCTGATCACCAACGCCGGCTCCTCGGTGAAGGCGCTGATGGCCGAGACCGCACAGGTGAACGGCAAGTTCCCCTCCAACCAGGCCTCCTTCAACACCTTCGCGGACTCCTACCTCGACCCGATCTGGGAATCCCTGCACGGCACCGAGGGCGGCGGCTACATGTACGGCGGCCTCAAGCCCGGCGCCTGGAACGACGGCGCGTACGGCGTGACGACCATCGCCAAGGACGACGCGAACCGGCAGTACATCCACGTCCTGACCCCGCCCAGCACCAGCACCCTGCGCGTGCGGGACAACGGCTACCGCATCGCCTCCGTCACCAACCTCCGCACGGGAGCGGCGGTTTCGTGGTCGCAGTCCGGCGGCGTGCTCACCCTGAGCGGGCTCGGCACCTGGGACCCGTACGACACGGTCTTCAAGGTCACCACGGCCGGCCGCCAGGGCATCCTCACCGGCGTCAAGGTCAGCGCGAGCGCCTCCGCGAGCGGACACGCCGCGTCGGCCGCCGGTGACGGCGACTACCTCACCTACTGGGACAGCAACAAGACGCTCCCGGTCAACCTCACCTTCGACCTGGGCTCGGCCAAGAAGGTCCAGTACATCGGCCTCAACCAGCGCGAGGACTCCGTCGCCTACGCCCGCTCGGACACCGAGCAGTCGGCGCGGATCAAGGACTACAAGGTGTTCCTGAGTAACGACGGCTCCACCTGGGGGAGCGCGGTCAAGACCGGCCAGCTGCCGAGTCGCCGTGGAATCCAGGGAATCGACCTCAGCGCCGCGAACGCCCGCTATGTCCGCCTGGAAGTGGACACCACCTGGGCCGCCTCCACCGACACCACCCGCTACAAGCGGTTGCGCGTCGACGAGGCGTGGATCGGCACGTCGTACGCCACACCCACGAACGGGGGAAAGTCATGACCCGCATCAGAGCACTGGCGGCCGCGGTGGCCGCCCTGCTGTCGGCCCCGGCGATCCCGCTGCTGACCGCGGCGCATCCCGCGGCCGCCTCGGACAACGGCCAGTCGGTCCGGCCCGCCATGGGCTGGAGCAGCTGGAGCTTCGTACGGCGCCAGCCGACCGAGGCCAAGATCGAGGCACAGGCCGACGCGCTGGTGTCGAGCGGCCTGAAGGACCACGGCTTCGTCTACGTCAACCTCGACGACTTCTGGCAGAAGTGCGACGACAACGGCTTCACCGTCGACTCCTACGGACGGTGGGCCGTGGACCCGGCCAAGTTCCCCGACGGCATCAAGGCCGTGGCCGACTACGTCCACTCCAAGGGCCTGAAGTTCGGCTTCTACGTCACCCCCGGCATCGCCAAGAACGCCGTCCTGAAGAACACACCGATCGAGGGCACGAGTTACCACGCCAAGGACATCGCGGACACGTCCAAGACCGAGAAGAACTACAACTGCAAGAACATGTACTACATCGACTACGGGAAGCCGGGCGCGCAGGAGTTCGTCAACTCCTGGGCGAAGCAGTTCGCCTCCTGGGGCGTCGACTACCTGAAGATCGACGGTGTGGGCAGCCAGGACATCCCCGACGTCCAGGCCTGGGACAAGGCGCTGCGGGCCAGCGGACGGCCCATCAACTTCGCCCTGTCCAACAACCTGCCGATCGCGGACGCCTCCACCTGGCGCAAACTGGCGAACAGCTGGCGCACCCAGGGTGACGTCGAGTGCTACTGCGGGCCCGGCTCCAACGGCAGCGGCTATCCGCTGACCGACTGGTCCCATGTCTCCGCCCGCTTCAACACGGCGGCGACCTGGCAGCCGTACGCCGGCACAGGCGGCTGGAACGACCTGGACTCGCTGGAGGTCGGCAACGGCGACCAGGTGGGCCTGACGGCCGATCAGCGCCGCTCCCACTTCACCCTGTGGGCGATGGCGGCCTCCCCGCTGCTGCTCGGCACCGATCTCACCCACCTCGACTCCGTCGACAAGGCGATGCTGACCAACGACCGGCTGATCGGGGTCGACCAGGACGGCGTGGCCGCGAAACGGATCGTCAACAGCGGTGTCCAGCAGGTCTGGAGCAAGAAGGAGAGCGACGGCCAGTACGTCGTGGCGCTGTTCAACACCGGTACGTCGGGCAGCGCGACCGTGAGCGTGAACTGGTCGCAGGTCGGCTTCAGCGGCTCCGGCGACGTCACCGACCTGTGGTCCGGGTCCCACAAGGGCGTGATCGCGGGTTCCTACAGCGCCACCCTGCGCCCGGGAGAGACCCGGCTGATCCGGGTCAAGCCCGTGAACTCCCTGAAGAGCGCCGCCGCTTCACCCGGCATGGCCGTCGCCCCCTACGAGTACCTCGGCTGGGGCAATCCGCAGAGCCCGACCTCCGTGATGTCCGCGACCGGCGTCAAGTGGTTCACCCTCGCCTTCATCCTCTCCGACGGCACCTGCAACCCGAAGTGGGACGGCTCACGCCCGCTGACCGGGGGCAGCGACCAGTCCACCATCAACGCGATCAGAGCGGCGGGCGGTGACGTCGTCGTCTCCGTCGGCGGCTGGAGCGGCAACAAGCTCGGCGAGAAGTGCTCCAGCGCCTCCGCGCTCGCCGGCGCCTACCAGAAGGTCATCAGCGCCTACAAGCTGAAGGCCCTCGACATCGACATCGAGAACACCGAGTGGTCCAACGCGACCGTGCGGCAGCGGGTGGTCGACGCGCTGAAGACGGTGAAGGCCAACAACTCCGGCCTGAAGACCGTCATCACCTTCGGCACCACGACCAGCGGCCCCGACTCCACCGGCACTGACATGATCAAGCGAGCCGCCAACTCCGGCCTGGCGAACGACGTCTGGTGCATCATGCCGTTCGACTTCGGCGGCGGCACCACCAACATGGGCAGCCTCACCACCAAGGCCATGGAAGGACTCAAGGCCCAGGTGAAGTCGGCCTACGGCTACAGCGACGCCACCGCCTACACCCACATCGGGCTGTCGTCCATGAACGGCAAGACCGACGACTCCGGTGAGCGGGTACGGGTGGCCGACTTCAAGACCATGCTCGCCTACGCCCAGCAGCACCACATCGGACGGCTCACCTACTGGGCCGTCAACCGCGACCGGGCCTGCGGCTCGGGCACCGACGGCGACGCCTGCAGCGGCGTGACGCAGCAGCCGTACGACTACCTCAAGGTCTTCACCCAGTACACGGGCTGAGGGGAACATCCGTGAACATCAGAAGAGTTCTGCCGTACGGCGTCGCGGCGGCCCTGGCGCTGCCGCTCGCCGGCCTCGGCCAGGGCACCGCGCTGGCAGCCACCGACTACCAGGCCGAGGACGCCCAGATCTCACAGGGCACCGTCGCCACCAACCACACCGGCTACACCGGCACCGGCTTCGTGGACTACACCAACATCAAAGGCTCGTATGTGGAGTTCACGGTGAGCGCGGCCTCCGCCGGCACCTCCGCCCTCACCCTGCGCTACGCCAACGGGACCTCCGCCGACCGGCCGATGGACATCTCCGTCAACGGCACGGTCGTCGCCTCCGGGGTGTCCTTCCCGGCCACCGCCGACTGGAACACCTGGGTCACCAAGACCGTCAATGTCCCGCTGACCGCGGGCACCGACAAGATCCGGGCGACCGCCACCACCGCCAACGGGGGCCCCAACCTCGACCGCGTCAGCCTCGCCGCGGCCGCCGACACCCAGGCCCCGACCCGCCCCGGACAGCCCAGCTGCTCGGACATCGGCGAGGACGCGCTGACCCTGGCCTGGGGCGCCTCCACGGACAACGTGGGGGTGAGCGCGTACGACATCTACGAGCACGGCAACAAGATCGGTGAGGCGCCGGGGAGTTCGACCTCCAAGGCGCTGACCGGGCTCACCCCGAACACCGACTACAACCTCACGGTGATCGCCCGTGACGCGGCGGGCAACACCTCGTCCGCCAGCCCGGTCGTCGACTGCACCACCAAGCCCAGCTCCGACACCACCCCGCCGAGCAAGCCGGGCACGCTGTCCGCGAGCAACGTCACCGCCAACAGCGCCGACCTCAAGTGGGGCGCCTCGACCGACGACAAGGCGGTCGTCGCCTACGACGTGCGCAGTGACACCACCGTCTACGACACGGTCACCAGCGGCACGTCGACCACGCTCACCGGGCTCGCCTGCAACAGCCCCTACAGCCTGAACGTCGTCGCCCGGGACGCGGCCGGCAACGTCTCCGAGGCAAGCAACACCGTCACCTTCACCACGAAGGCGTGCGCCACCGACGGCGGCGTCCCGTCCTCCATCGCCACGCTCTCCAGCGGCTGGACCATCCCCTGGGGCACCTACTGGATGCCCGACGGCAAGACCGCCCTGGTCACCGAGCGGGACGACTTCAAGGTCTGGAAGGTCACCAAGGACGGCACCAGGACCCAGGTGGGCACCGTCCCGAACGCCGTCACCACCAACGGCGAGGGCGGACTGCTCGGCGTCGCCGTCGACCCCAAGTGGGACACCAACCACTACGTCTACTTCATGCACACCGCCGACGAGGGCAACCGGGTCGTGCGCATGACCTACGACGGCACCAAGCTCAGCGACTACAAGATCCTGCTCCAGGGCATCAAGAAGAACCGCTACCACAACGGCGGACGGCTCCTCTTCGGCCCCGACGGCTATCTCTACGTCTCCACCGGCGAGGCCCAGACGCCCGACCTGGCGCAGGACAAGAACTCCCTGAACGGAAAGATCCTTCGCATGACGACCGACGGGAAACCGGCCCCCGGCAACCCGTTCGGAAACTATGTCTACAGTTACGGCCACCGCAATCCGCAGGGCCTCGCCTTCGACCGCAACGGCCGGTTGTGGGAGGCGGAGTTCGGCAACAGCTCCAAGGACGAGCTGAACCTGATCAAGCCGGGCGCCAACTACGGCTGGCCGACCTGTGAGGGCACCTGCAGCGTCTCCGGGATGACCAACCCCAAGGCCACCTGGAACGTCTCCGAGGCGTCCCCGAGCGGTATCGCCATCGTCCGCAACGTCGTCTACATGGCGTCCCTGCGCGGCGAACGGCTGTGGCGGATCCCGATCAACGGCGACAACGAGAGCGTCGGCACACCGACGGCGTACTACGTCGGTACGTACGGGCGCCTGCGGACGGTCACCAAGGTGCCGGGCGCCGATCAGCTGTGGCTGTCCACCACCAACTGCGACAACAACGGCAACCAGCCGGACGGGTCGGACAAACTCTTCCGCGTGACGATCGGTTAGGAGACCTTCCGGAGCGGCCCTTCGCCGGTCAGGCCTGGTAGAGGGCCTCCACCTCGTTGGCGTAGGCGTTCTCGATGGCCTTGCGCTTCAGCTTCAGGGACGGGGTCAGCAGACCGTGTTCCTCGGTGAAGGGCTGGGCCAGTATCCGGAAGGTGCGGATCGACTCGGCCTGTGAGACGAGGGTGTTGGCGGCGACCACCGCGCGCCGCACCTCCGTCTCCAGGTCGGCGTCGCGCACCAGCTCGGCCGGCGGCATCTGCGGCTTGCCCCGCATGGTCAGCCAGTGCTCGACGGCCTCGATGTCCAGGGTGACCAGGGCGGCGATGTACGGCCGGTCGTTGCCCACGACGATGCACTGGTTGACCAGGGGGTGGTCGCGGACCCGTTCCTCCAGCATCCCCGGGGAGACACTCTTGCCGCCGGAGGTCACCAGGATCTCCTTCTTGCGGCCGGTGATGGTGAGATAGCCGTCCTCGTCGAGGGAGCCCAGGTCGCCGGTGGCGAGCCAGCCGTCGTGCAGGGTCTCGTCGGTGGCCTTCTGGTTGTTGAGGTAGCCCTGGAAGATGTTCGGGCCGTACAGCCAGATCTCACCGTCGTCCGCGATGTGCACGGTGACGCCGGGGATGGGCTGACCGACCGTGCCGTAGCGGGTGCGCTCGGGCGGGTTGGCGGTCGCCGCCGCCGTCGACTCGGTGAGGCCGTAGCCCTCGTAGATCTGCACACCCGCGCCCGCGAAGAACAGGCCGAGCCGGCGGTCCATCGCGGAGCCGCCCGTCATGGCGTTGCGGATACGGCCGCCCATCGCCGCCCGCACCTTGGAGTAGACGAGCTTGTCGAACAGCTGGTGCTGCATCCGCAGACCCGCCGACGGGCCGGGCCCGGTGCCCCAGGCCTTCGCCTCGACGGCGTCCGCGTACTTCACGGCGACCTCGACGGCCTTCTCGAACGGGCCGGCCTTGCCCTCCTTCTCGGCCTTGCGCCGGGAGGCGTTGAAGACCTTCTCAAAGATGTACGGCACCCCGAGGATGAAGGTCGGCCTGAACGCGACCAGGTCGGGCAGCAGCGCCGCCGCGTTCAGCTGCGGCTGATGGCCGAAGCGGACCCCGCGGCGGATCGCGGCCACCTGCACCATCCGTCCGAAGACGTGGGCGAGCGGCAGGAACAGCAGGGTCGCCGCCTCGTCGCCCTTCTTGGAGTGGAAGACGGGCTCCCAGTGCTCGGCGACCGTGTCCGCCTCCCACATGAAGCTGCCGTGCGGGATCACACAGCCCTTGGGGCGGCCCGTGGTGCCGGAGGTGTAGATGATCGTCGCGGTCGACTCCGGGGTGACCGCCGTGCGGTGCCGGTGCACCACCTCGTCGTCGATGTGGGCGCCGGCGTCGTACAGCTCCTGCACGGCGCCGATGTCCAGCTGCCACAGCTGGTGCAGCTGCGGCAGCCGGTCGATGACACTGGCGATCGTCATCGAGTGGTCCTCGTGCTCCACGACCGCCGCCGAACACTCGGCGTCGTACAGCGCCCAGAAACACTGCTCCGCCGACGAGGTGGGGTAGATCGGCACCACCTGGGCGCCGATCGTCCACAGCGCGAAGTCGAACAGCGTCCACTCGTAGCGGGTGCGGGACATGATGGCGACCCGGTCGCCGAACCGGATGCCGCGGGCGAGCAGTCCCTTGGCGAGGGCCAGGACCTCGTCCCGGAACTCGGCCGCCGTCACGTCGCGCCACTGCCCGTTCTCGTCCTTGCGGCCGAGGGAGATGTGCAGCGGGTCCTCCTGGGCACGCTCGAAGACGACATCGGCCAGACCGCCCACCGGCGGCACCGACGTCAACGGAGGGTTGGTGAACTCGCGCAAACCCGCTCCCCGTTCCTCAGCGCTGATTCAGAGACTCGCAAGCGCCGTGAAAGCTACCCCACCCGGCCACCGGGCGGGAGGGGGGCCGAAGCCGAGCAATCCTCACGTACCGCCCCGGTCACGGCCGGAAAATGCCCTCACATCAGGAAGGGTCGGACAGAAAACTGACGGTTGAGTAAGTTTCGGTCCCGCAATCTCCACCGAATCTGTACGACCTGACTACGGCCTTTGACCGCAGGTCAAAGGCTTCACGGGCGTGTTCGGACCGTCTCCTCCGTCTGCGTTTCGGGGGCGGAATTCGTCACACCGTCCACCACGGGCTCCCACAACCCGACCGCCACGGCGCCGCCCCGGCCCCGGCCCCGCTAACCACCGCGTCTGCGTTGCAGCCGGTCCCCGCCTGCCAGGATCGTCGCCGCCAGGGCGTCCGCCGCGCTCTGGGCCGAGGTGGGACGGCGGCCGTGGACCAGGACGAAGTCGACGCGGCCCAGTTCCGGCAGGCCGAAGCGGTCGGGGACGCGGACCAGGCCCGGCGGGACCAGCCCGCGCGAGTGGGCCATCACACCGAGGCCCGCGCGGGCCGCCGCGATCAGGGCGCTCAGACTCCCGCTGGTGCACGCGATACGCCAGGACCGGCCCTCCCGCTCCAGGGACTCGAAGGCGAGGGCGCGGGTGATGCCCGGCGGCGGGAAGACGATCAGCGGGACCGGGCGGTCCGCGTCCAGACGCAGTCGCTCCGCGCCGATCCACACCAGCTCGTCGTGCCAGACCAGCTGCCCGCGTGGATCCTCCGGGCGCCGCTTGGCCAGCACCAGGTCCAGTTTCCCCGCCGCCAGCTGCTCGTGGAGCGTCCCGGACAGTTCGACCGTCAGCTCCAGGTCGACCTCGGGATGGTCGTGGCGGAAGCCCTCCAGGATCTCCGGCAGCCGGGTCAGCACGAAGTCCTCCGAGGCGCCGAAGCGGAGCCGGCCGCGCAGCCGGGTGCCGGTGAAGAACGCCGACGCCTGCTCGTGCACCTCCAGGATCCGGCGCGCGAAACCGAGCATCGCCTCGCCGTCCTCCGTCAGCTCCACCGAGTGCGTGTCCCGGGAGAACAGCTGGCGGCCGGTGGCGTCCTCCAGGCGCCGTACGTGCTGGCTGACCGTCGACTGGCGCAGCCCCAGCCGACGCGCGGCCTGGGTGAAACTCAGGGTCTGGGCGACCGCCAGAAAGGTGCGCAGGTGGGAGGGGTCGTACATGAAAGGAAGGGTAGCTGCCTATCGCGATACGTGATGGCAGTGAGAGCGGTATGACGGATTCCCGATCGGCCGTGCGAGGAGGACGATGGAGCGGGGTACTCCGTGCCCCACACCCGGAGCGCCTGACATCGACGAGCAAGTGGAGCACCGTGAAACGCCTGCGTTGGCCGAGTTGGATGCCGATCGACCCGTACATCCTGCTGCTGCTCGGGACGGTGGGCCTCGCCGCCCTGTTCCCGGCCCGCGGGACGGGGGCCGACGTGGCCTCGGGCGCCTCCACGGCCGCGATCGCCTTCCTCTTCTTCCTCTACGGCGCCCGGCTCTCCACCCGCGAGGCCCTGGACGGACTCAAGCACTGGCGGCTGCACGGCACGGTCCTCGTCTGTACGTTCGTGATCTTCCCGCTGCTGGGGCTGGCCGCCCGCGGTCTCGTCCCGGTCCTCCTGACCCACCCGCTCTACCAGGGCCTGCTCTTCCTCACGCTCGTCCCGTCGACCATCCAGTCGTCGATCGCCTTCACGTCGATCGCCCGGGGAAACGTTCCGGCGGCGATCTGCGCGGGCTCCTTCTCCTCCCTCGTCGGCATCGTGATCACCCCGCTCCTCGCGGCGGCCCTGCTGGGCAGCAGCGCCGGCGGGTTCTCGGCCGACTCGCTCGTCCAGATCGTGCTCCAACTGCTGGTGCCCTTCGTCGCCGGGCAGGTGCTGCGCCGGTGGATCGGCGGCTTCGTCGCACGCCACAAGAAGGTGCTCGGACTGGTGGACCGCGGCTCGATCCTGCTGGTCGTCTACACCGCGTTCAGCGAGGGCATGGTCCAGGGCATCTGGCATCAGGTGAGCCCGGCCCGGCTCGGCGGGCTGCTGGTCGTCGAGGCCGTCCTGCTCGCCGTGATGCTGGCCCTGACCTGGTACGGCGGCAAGGCGCTGCGTTTCGACCGCGAGGACCGGATCGCCATCCAGTTCGCCGGCTCCAAGAAGTCCCTGGCCTCCGGGCTGCCCATGGCGAGCGTCCTGTTCGGCGCCCATGCCTCGCTGGCCGTGCTGCCGCTGATGCTCTTCCACCAGATGCAGCTGATGGTCTGCGCGGTCATCGCCAAGCGCCGCTCGCGCGACCCCCAGGAGGAGACCGCCGGCGACAGCGCGGAGATCACCGGGCCCGCACCAGCCGCACCGTCACGAACCGCGGCCGGTACAGGGACACGTTCGCGTTGATGCTCGCGGAAGCCCCCGTCGTCTCCAGCCAGTTGACGTCATAGCTGAGCACCAGCCGTCCGCCGCCCGTGCCGAAGCCGCCGTCGGACACCGCCGGTTGCGCCTGCGGGTTGTACGCGGCCACCCCGGCCGCCGGCAGCGAGGGGCTGAAGTTCTTCGTCGGACCGTGCCAGGGGCCGGTGGGGGAGCAGGACCAGTACGAGGTCACGGTGGTCAGGCCTGCCGCCCCCGCGGCCATCGTGAACAGCACATAGGTTTTGTTCACCCGCACCACCGAGAAGGCGCTGCCCACCTTCGCCCCGCGCACCGCGGCGGGCCGCGGCCCCCACCCCGAGCCGTCCCAGTACCGCCACGCCGAGGGATCCGCGAGCCGTCCGTCGGCCACCCGGGCGACATACGCCGACGAGACCGGCCGGGAGGCCGCCTGTCCGTCGTCGCCACCGAACACATAGGTCCAGCCGCCCTGTTCGGTCAGGGTCGTGCCGAACAGGACCCGCCGGGAGGGGTCGGCGACCAGGCTCTGGTCGAGCACCTTCACGACCGACTCGACCCGCAGCTCCGGCAGGGAGAGCGTGGCGACCTCGGTGGCCGTCGGGACGCCGTAGATCCACGGGGACTGTCCGGCCGTCCGCACCCACAGCAGGACCCGCACGACCTTCTCGGACGAACCCGGGGAGCGCGGCTCGACGCGCGCCGCGACCGGCCAGCGCCACTGGTTCGGAGCCGGATCCGCGAAGAGCGGGGCGGGAAGCGTGCTCTCCAGGCGGCCGGCCCGCATCACCACGGCCGAGTTCCGCACCAGCGGCGCCGAGGTGTCCCGCCAGGCGGCGGACTCGCCGACCGGGTTGGGCGGGGCGTGCACCTGGCCCAGATAGGTGTCCGAGAACAGCCACAGCACCCGGCCGTCCGGCAGCCGCACCGAGTGGGTGCCGTCACCGCCGGTCCAGTCGTCGGTACGGGTCTCGTCGTCGCCGTAGCGGGTGAACTCACCGGTGAGGCGGTCGTCCCCGGACCAGGCGGCGGTCGTGTACGGGGTGCACCCACCGCCCTCCCGTTCGCCGTCGTCCGGAAGGGCGGTGAGCAGCACGGCTCCGAGAACCAGCGCCAGCAGCAGGCCGAGGCCGGTTCCCGTCCGCTGTCGTGCTCGTACGTCGTCGGGCACCCACGGGACGTTAGTGGCTCCCGCGCACGCGGTCCATGGGCAGCCACAGGACCGAGTCCTTCATGTTCCTCGCGTCCGGCGCGGACAGGGCCCGCCCGTCGGCCGACTCCTCGTCGCTCAGCGCCCGGTCCCACACCTGGACGTCGTCGATCGCGCCGGTGAAGTACGCCCGGCTGTCCATGCGCTGGCCGATGTGCACCCCGAACGGCGAGTTGCGGCTGACCGACCCCGGCACATCGGCGGTGTCGCTGCGCGTACCGTCGACGAACAGGGAGAGCCGCCCTCCGCCGCGGCGCAGGGCCAGGTGGTGCCACTGGCCGTCGTTGCGGGCGCCGGTGGTGCTCACGGACGCCGACCGGGGGGCCGAAGCGCCGTCGCGGACCGTGATGAGGCCCTGGACGCGGTTGTTCGCGGGCTCGCCGCGCAGCCAGACCTGCGGCTGGGTGGTGCCGGTCCCGCCCATCCACAGCAGCGGCTGCTCACCGCTCGCGGCGGTGTACCGGAACCACAGCGACGCCGTGAAGTCCCTGGTCCCGAGGGGGAGCCGGTCGCTGTACGGCAGGCGTACGGCGTCGTCGGCGCCGTCGAACTCCAGGGCGCCGCCGAACACGCCGTCCGTCTCCCGGGCGCCGCCGAGCACGGCCGCCGGACGGGCGTGCGGGGCCAGGTCGGCGGTGGTCGGGTCGGGGCCCCGGCGGGGCTGGAGCCAGTCCTCGGTGAAGCGGGCGAACCGGATCTCGTCGCGGGCGTCCACCGCGCCGCCCTCGTACAGCAGCCCCACCGTGTCGTGGTCGACGCGCGCCATGTCGGAGTAGCCGGACCAGTCCGTGGTCACGACCGTGCCGCGGTCGACGCTGTCCCAGGTGCGCCCGCCGTCGTAGGAGGAGCGGATCATCATGGTCCGCCGCCGGTCGGGGTCGCCGGGGCAGGCGAGCAGGAGGCGGTCGCCCAGGCCCAGCACGGAGCCCTGGACCATGGGGGTGTAGAGGTCGGGCAGGTCGCGGAACGGCGCGGTGAAGCTGTCCCCGCCGTCGCGGCTGACCGCCTGGGTGCGGTGACCGAGATCGGTGCCGTCGGTCTCCCGTCCGCTGACGAGGACCGAGCCGTCGGCGCGCTCGGCCAGGGTCATCTCGGAGGGCTTCTGCCGGAAGGTGCCGTCGTCCGCGACCGGCCGGCTGTCCGTGGCACCGATCCGCCAGTGGTCGCCCCCGTCGTCGCTGACGACCAGCGCCGCGTGGTTGGCGGTGACCCTCCCCCCGCCCTCGGCCGGCGTGACCCCCCTCTCGCTTCGCTCGCCCTTCCAGGTCTCGGTGTTGACGCCGAAGACCAGGCGTCCGGCGTGCCGGCCACGGGTGAGCTGGATGCCGTGGACGGGCCCTGTGGCGTACCAGGAGTTCCAGTCGGCCGGGAGGATCTCGTCGCTCAGGTCACGCGGCTGCGACCAGGTCAGACCGTCGTCGTCGCTGTACTGCAGATGCGGGGTGCGGTCGCAGGGCACCGAGCAACTGGCGCCGTCCGTACGGCCGGTGTTCCAGGTCTCGGCCAGCAGGACGCGGCCCGTCGCGCGGTCCACGACCGGCGCCGGGTTGCCGTGGGTGTCCCCGCCGCCGTCGGTGACCACCCGCAGCGGGCCCCAGGTCCGCCCGCCGTCCGTGGACCGCTTGAGCACGATGTCGATGTCGGCGGCGTCCCCGCAGTTGAGCACCCGGCCCTCGGCGAACGCGAGCAGCGTGCCGTCCTCGGTCTTCACGATCGCCGGTATCCGGAAGCAGGCGTAACCCGGGTCCTGCGAGGCCCTGAACAGCACCTGCTGCTCGAAGTCCCCGCCCGCGCCCTCCCGTTGGGCATGAGCCGTGTTAGCCGGCACGAGCAGCGCGGCCGTGGTGAACAGGATGGCGAGGGTGGCTCTCAGACGTGTGCGAAGACGTGACGGCATGGTGCGAACCCGCCCTTCAGAGGTCTGGACATCCGGACATCCTACGTCCGATGTCCGTGTCACAGAGGCTAGTTGCGGCGTCCGGAGCCTCACAAGGAGCGTGCGGCCGCGGATTTCACGGTCGCAGCACCACCTTGCCCAGGTTGCTCCGCGCCTCGACCGCCGCATGCGCCCTCGCCGCGTCCCCGAGCCCGAACTCCCCGTGCACGGCGGGCTTCAGCGCCCCTTCCGCGAACAGCCGCCACAGCTCCCGCCGCCACTTCTCGTACGACTCCGGCCGCCCGCGGGCGATCCGCGCCATCTGGAAGCCGATCACGGACTTGGCGCCCACGAGAAGGTCGTACGCTCGGATCGTCCCGCCGCCCGAGCTGTACGCCACCAGCCGCCCGCCGGGCGCCAGTGCCGCGAGCGCCGGGGTGAGCAGCTCGCCGCCCACCGCGTCGAGGGCGTAGTCGACGGGCTCGCCCCAGCTCTCGTCGCCGTAGACGGCGACGGTGTCCGCGCCGAGGGAGCGTACGAAAGCGGCCTTCGCCGGATCGGAGACGGCGCCCACGACCCGCCGCGCGCCCCGCAGCCGCGCCAACTGCACGGCCAGATGGCCGACCCCGCTCGCCGCCGCCGTGACGAGAGCGGCCTCGCCGGGTTCGGGACGGGCGGCCTCCAGGGCGCCCAGGGCGACCAGACCGCTGCGGACGAGGGCGACCGCGTCGACGGCGGTCGCCGAGTCGGGTATCGGGGAGGCCATGGACTCGTGGAGCGTCGCGAAGTCGGCGTAACCGTGCCCGAAGCACAGGCCGGTCACACGGTCGCCCACCCCGAAGCGGCCGACGCCCTCGCCGAGGGCCACCACCTCTCCGGCGATCTCACCGCCGAGCGCGATCGGTTCGGCGGCCTCGGTGACCTTGCGGACGACGGGAAGCGTGACGCCGATGGCCTCGCAGCGGACGAGGAGCTCGCCGGGGCCGGGTTCCGGAACGGCGGCCTCCTCCAGGAACAGGGGGCCGCCGGGGGATTCGTAGCGGACGCGGCGCATCGCACCTCCATAAACCGTTGGGACTCCCAACGGTATCCCTTATTTATTGGGAAGTCCAACGACTTGCCGGTAGTCTGGCACCATGTCGTCCCAAGAGCCCCTCGCGGAGATCCGTTCCCTGCCCAGTTGGCTGCTGGGCCGCGCGGCCGCCCGAGGGCGTGCCCTGGTGACCGAGGCGCTTGCGGCCGAGGGGCTGAAGATGTGGCACCACGTGGTGCTCTCCGCCGTCCGTGACCTCGCACCCGTCGCGCAGGCCGACCTCGGCCGGGCCGTGAGCCTCGACCCCAAGGACCTGGTCGGCGTCCTGAACGACCTCCAGGCCGCGGAACTCGTCGTTCGCGAGCCGGACCCCAAGGACCGCCGCAAGAACGCGGTGTCGATCACCCCGGAGGGCGCACACCTGCTGAAACGCTGCGAGAGGGCGGCGCGCGCGGCCAACGAGGAGCTGCTCGCCCCGCTCTCGGCGGCCGAACGCGACCGGTTCATGGGCCTGTTGATCCGAATTTCCGGCACGGACGGCTGATACGGAGGGCTGACGACGGATAACGTTCCGTCATGACCGCACCCCTAGCCCTCGATCCCGCGCGCAGCGCCCTCGTCCTCGTCGATCTGATGGACCGGATCGTCGCGCTCCCCCTGGAGCCCCGCAAGGGCACCGAAGTCCTGTCCACCGCCGAGGAGTTGGCCGCCGCCTTCCGCTCGGCCGGCGCACCCGTGGTCCTCGTCCGCGTCGAACGCCCCGGTCTCGCCGAACAGCCGCCGGGCAGCGGCCTGGTGGCGGGCCTCGCCCGGGACGGCGACGTCGAGGTCGTGAAGCGGACGATCGGTGCCTTCCAGGGCACGGACCTCCACGAGCGGCTGCGCGAACGCGGCGTCCGCACCCTGGTGTTCGGCGGTATCGCCACCAACCTGGGCGTCGAGTCCACCGCCCGCGCCGCCGGCGACCTGGGCTACGACCTGGTCTTCGTGGAGGACGCGATGGCCGCCTTCACGGCGGCGGAACACGAGGCGTCGACCCGGCTGGACTTCCCCCGCCTGGGCACGGTGGTACGAGCACGAGAGGTACGGTTCGTGACCGGCTGACCAGGCCCCCCGCACACCGCCGAACGGCCCCCCTTCGGCGCCCCCCTTCGGCGCCCCCCATGCGGCGCCGCCCTGCACCGCCCCCTGTACGCCGTGCGGCACCGTCGGCCCACGGCGAGTGCCCACCAACCCGACCCGTGCCCACGCGTCGGCCGCGAAGAGAGCCGCAGGGGGCGCGCCGGTGTCGGGGGGGGGTCCCCCCCGGCGGGGGGGGGCCGGGGGCACGGGGGCGGCGCGGCACCCGCCCACGGCCGGCCCCCCGGCGCAGGC
>NZ_JBEXCS010000087.1:0-30590 GCF_040605395.1 Streptomyces sp. NPDC005648
TGATGCCGGCCGCGTCGAGGGGGTTGGGGCGGTTCGCGGTGGGCTTGCGGGACGGGGTGCGGGGCATGGTCAGACCTCCAGGAGGGTGTCGAAGGGCCTGACCCGCAAGCCGTGGGTCAAGACCACCCTCGCCCCGGGCTCGAAGGTCGTCACCGACTACTTCGACAAGGCCGGGCTCACCCCGTACCTCGACAAGGTCGGCTTCAACCTCGTCGGCTACGGCTGCACCACCTGCATCGGCAACTCCGGCCCGCTGCCGGAGGAGGTCTCCAAGGCCGTCAACGACCACGACCTCGCGGTCACCTCGGTCCTCTCCGGCAACCGGAACTTCGAGGGCCGTATCAACCCCGACGTCAAGATGAACTACCTGGCCTCCCCGCCGCTGGTCGTCGCGTACGCCCTCGCGGGCTCCATGAAGGTGGACATCACCCGTGACGCCCTGGGCGCCGACCAGGACGGCAACCCGGTCTTCCTGAAGGACATCTGGCCCTCCGAGGCCGAGGTCAACGACGTCGTGGCGAACGCCATCGGCGAGGACATGTTCAGCAAGTCCTACTCCGACGTCTTCGCGGGCGACGCCCAGTGGCAGGCGCTGCCCATCCCGACCGGCAACACCTTCGAGTGGGACCCGGAGTCCACGTACGTCCGCAAGCCCCCCTACTTCGAGGGCATGGAGCACGAGCCGGCCCCGGTCACCGACATCACCGGCGCGCGCGTCCTCGCCAAGCTGGGCGACTCGGTCACCACCGACCACATCTCCCCGGCCGGTGCCATCAAGGCCGACACCCCGGCCGGCAAGTACCTCACGGAGCACGGCGTCGAGCGCCGCGACTTCAACAGCTACGGCTCCCGCCGCGGCAACCACGAGGTCATGATCCGCGGAACGTTCGCCAACATCCGCCTGCGCAACCAGATCGCGCCGGGCACGGAAGGCGGTTACACCCGCGACTTCACCCAGGCGGACGCGCCGGTGTCGTTCATCTACGACGCCTCGCGCAACTACATCGAGCAGGGCACTCCGCTGGTCATCCTGGCCGGCAAGGAGTACGGCTCCGGCTCGTCCCGCGACTGGGCCGCCAAGGGCACCGCGCTCCTCGGCGTCAAGGCCGTCATCACCGAGTCGTACGAGCGCATCCACCGCTCCAACCTCATCGGCATGGGCGTCCTGCCGCTCCAGTTCCCGGAGGGCCAGTCCGCCGACTCCCTCGGTCTCACCGGCGAGGAGACCTTCTCCATCACCGGCGTCACCGAGCTGAACGAGGGCACCACGCCCCGTACGGTCAAGGTCACCACCGACACGGGCGTCGAGTTCGACGCGGTCGTCCGCATCGACACCCCCGGTGAGGCCGACTACTACCGCAACGGCGGCATCATGCAGTACGTGCTGCGCAGCCTGCTCCGCAAGTAAGCGGTCGAGTAAAGCGGTACAGAAAGCGGTACGGCAAGGCAGTCGAGAGCTGTCAGAGGGCCGCGTCCCCGGTTCGCCGGGGGCGCGGCCCTCGCCGTCGCTCATACCGCTGCGGACCGGAAAGCCGCAGGTCATCACCGATCAACAGGTGGAACACAGGGTTCCCTCAGCGGATCGGGACAGAATCAAGACATGTCAGGCACCTCCGTGTCCCGTACCGGCCCGGTCGCACCACACCGCGCGCGGCACGGGATCGCCATCAGACCTGCCGGGGACGGCAGATGACCCGCCGCCCGCGCGGAGCCTCCCTGCGCGCACGCCTGACGCTCATCGTCACAGCCACCCTGGTCGTCGTCTGCGCCGCGATGGCGCTGACCACCGTCCTCGTCCAACGCGCCTGTCTGATGGGCGAATTGGACGGCCGTGTCACCAACGCCGCCCAGCGCAGCCTGGGCGGGGCCCAGTTGCACCCGGACGACAGGGCCGACCTCTCCTTCCTCACCGGAAACGGCCGTCCCGCCGGTCTGCTCGCCGCCCGGCTGGACGCGGACGGCACCATCGTGGCGGCCGCGATCGTCGGCCAGGACGTCCCGCCGCGGAACCTGACCACCGCCCAGCGGGCCGCCCTCCGGGACATCGCGACCGACGGTTCCCCCCACACCCGTACGCTCCCGGGCCTCGGCGCCTACCGGATCGCCGCCGCACAGTCCGACGGCGTACGCGTCCTGACCGGGCTGCCGATGGACGACCTCCAGGACATGATCGGCGGCCTGGTGGAGGCGGAGACGGGTGTGGCCGCGGCCGGCCTGGTGGCGGCGGGAGCGGTCTGCGCGGTGGCCGTACGACGACAGCTGTGCCCCCTCGGCCGGGTCGCCGCCACCGCGGCCGAAGTCTCCCGCGTCCCCCTGGACCGCGGCGGGGGTCTCACCCGTGTTCCCGAACGGGACACCGACCCCGCCAGCGAGGCCGGCCAGGTCGGCGCCGCGCTCAACCGGATGATCGACCACATCGAGTCCTCCCTCGCCGAACGCCGGCGCGGTGAGGAGCAGGTGCGCCGCAGCGAGGAACGCATGCGCCGCTTCCTGGCCGACGCGAGCCATGAACTCCGTACCCCACTGGCCGCGATCGCGGGATACGCCGAGCTGATGAACCGCGGCACGGACCGCATCGAGCCGGTCCTGGCCTGGCGCCGGGTGTCGGCGGAGTCGGCCCGGATGACGGGTCTGGTGGAGGACCTGTTGCTGCTCGCCCGCCTGGACGAGGGGCGGCCGCTGGAATCCGACGAGGTGGACCTCGCGGCGGTGGTCGCGGAGGCGGTGTGGGACGCGCGGGCGGTGGACGCCGGTCACGAGTGGCGGCTCGTGCTACGGCCGGACGAGGCCTTGGCACCGGTCGTGGGCGACGCGACACGGCTCCACCAGGTGGTGGCCAACCTGCTGGCGAACGCCCGTACGCACACGCCCGCCGGCACGACGGTGGTCGCGGAGGTGGAGGCCACCGGGGAGCGGTGCGTGGTGCGGGTGCGGGACGACGGGCCGGGGATTGCGGCGGAGTTGCTCCCGAGCGTGTTCGAGCCCTTCACCCGGGCGGATGTCTCCCGGTCCCGGACGGCGGGCAGCGAGGGCGGCTCCGGCCTGGGGCTCGCGGTCGTGGCGGCGATCGTGGCGGCGCACGGAGGACGGATCGACGTACGGAGCGAACCGGGGTGCACGGAGTTCACGGTCGAGCTGCCCGCGGCGGGGGACAGGCCGATGACGCAGCGGGTGAACACGGCGATGGAGACACCGAAGGCGTCGATCCCCTAACGGGCGCACGGTTGATGCGCGTTTGTCTCCTGGTGCCGTACGCGCTCCGTTTACATCTGACCCGACCGGCGCTAACTTCCCCCACAGGGGTGGGAGCGCTCCCATTCAGGACGACGGACCGGAACCCGCCGCCCGGGCCGCTCCCACCCCGTTCCCACTCCGCTCGCCTTCGCGTCGTCGCGCACCCGCAACCTCACCGCCGTACCCGAAGGAATACATGTCATGATCCTGACAAGAGAGCAACATGGCCGATTAGCGTCCTCCACCCGCACTCGCACCCGCACCCGCACCCGCAGCACCCGCACCCGCGCCCTCTTCCTGGTGCTCGTCTCCCTGCTCGCCACCCTCCCCGCCCTCGCCCTGGTCGTCTCCGCGGGCGGCACGGCGGAAGCCCATGGCACGCCCATGAAACCCGGCAGCCGTACCTTCCTCTGCTGGCAGGACGGACTCACCAGCACCGGCGAGATCAAGCCGGTCAACCCGGCCTGCAGGGCGGCCCAACAGGTCAGCGGGACAACGCCGTTCTACAACTGGTTCTCCGTGCTGCGCTCCGACGGCGCCGGCCGCACCCGCGGCTTCGTCCCGGACGGTGAGCTCTGCAGCGGCGGCAACCCGAACTTCACCGGCTTCAACCTCCCCCGCAACGACTGGCCGTTGACCCATCTCACCTCGGGCGCGACCGTCGACTTCTCGTACAACGCCTGGGCTGCGCACCCGGGTTGGTTCTACGTGTACATCACCAAGGACGGCTTCGACCCGACCAAGCCCCTCACCTGGAACGACATCGAGGACAAGCCGTTCCTGACGGTCGACCACCCGCCGCTCAACGGCACCCCGGGCACGGTCGAGGCCAACTACTCCTGGTCCGGCAGGCTCCCCGACAACAAGTCGGGGCGGCACATCATCTACATGGTGTGGCAGCGCTCCGACAGCACGGAGACCTTCTACTCCTGCTCCGACGTCGTGTTCGACGGCGGCAAGGGAGAAGTGACGGGCATTCACGACCCGGGCAACCCGACCGATCCCGTCCCGGGCAAGTGCGAGGCCGCCCGCAGGACCACCAACAGCTGGAGCGGCGGCTACCAGTCCGAGGTCACCGTCACCAACACCGGTGACGTCCCCATGCTCGGCTGGATGGTCGACTTCACGCTCCCCGGCGGCCAGTCCGTGGCCAGCCTCTGGAGCGGCAACGCCACCTACACCGGCCAGGACGTGATGGTCCACAACGCCGACTGGAACGGCTCGCTCAGTCCGGGACAGAGCACGACCTTCGGATACGTCGTCTCGGGCGACGGAGGCGACCCGGCCACCACCCTGCCCTGCCAGGTGGGTTGAGCGAAGCGCCGCCGAACAGGTCGGCGGGGCCCGGTGGGCGTGAGCCGCAGCCCGCCGGGCCCTCCCCCCTTCACCGTGGACCGAGACGCCGGAGCGGGCGCCGGGGCCGTGTCAGCTGTCCGCGACCCAACGGAAGGCGAGGCGCCTGCCCTTGAGGTGGTCGTCGACGTCGAGTTCGTACATCGGGGTGTGGATGCCGAAGGCCTTCGCCTTCCACAGCACGATGCTGCCTCCCTCGATGGAGTCCCACTCGACCTCGGTCAGCCCGAGCTGAGGTCCGGTCGCCTCGACGAAGGCGACGAGCTGACCTCCCGAGTTCTTGATCTCGATGCCCTTCCACCAGTTCACGGCCCCGAGCAGGCTCAGCCGGAACTCGGTGATCTCCGGGTCGTCGGACTCGCTGAGCCGCAGCCTGATCTGGTCCTCCCGAAGACGCTCGGCCTTCTCCAGCTGGCTCCAGTCGACATGGATCGTCATCTTCCCCGCCCTCCCCGGCAGTCGGTGCCCCGCACCGGCCGGCGAGGCGGAGGCCATCCTGGGACGGAGGGGCGCCCGGGAGCCTGAGGCGGGTGTCCCGACGCGAAGAGGCGAACGTCCCGGCGGCGCCGGGGCACATCCCGTAGCGGCCGGGACGTCCACCGCCCCACACTGGGGGAAGCGGCCGCGCACGGCACCCCCCGATCCTCATCCGTGCCGCTGGAGGAACCATGGCCGAAGCCACCCCGGTCAGGGTGGTCATCGCGGACGATCACCCCATGTTCCTGCTCGGGCTCCGCGCGGCTCTCGCCTCCAGCGAGGAGGTCACCGTGGTCGGCGAGGCCACCACCGGGGAGGGACTGCTGGCCGTCGCCGACCGCACCACACCCGATGTGATCCTCACCGACCTCGCCATGCCCGGCCTCGACGGGGTGGCCGCCACCCGTGCCGTCGTCGCCGCACATCCCCGTACGGGCGTCCTCGTCCTCACCATGCACGAGGACGACGAGGCGCTCTTCGGCGCCCTGCGCGCCGGTGCGCGCGGCTATCTGCTCAAGGGTGCCGACGCCACGGAGATCGTTCGCGCCGTGCTTGCCGTGGCGGCCGGAGACGCGGTCTACGGAGAGCCCGTCGCCCGCCGCATCGTCGACTTCTTCACCGGCGCCCACCGCGACTACGCGGCCCGGGTGTTCCCCCAACTCACCGACCGGGAAAGGGAGATCCTGGATCTCGTCGCGTCCGGCCGGGGAAACCACGAGATAGCGCGGCGGCTGGTGCTGTCCGACAAGACGGTGCGCAACCATGTGTCGGCCATCCTGGCCAAGCTGCAGGTCCGCGACCGGGCCGCCGCGGTCGCCAAGGCCCGGGACGCCGGACTCGGTTCAGGGCGGCGGTGAACCCCGCCGTCGAGCCATACGGTGCGCTCGCCCTCTCGGCGATGTCCCGGAGCTCGCGGGAAGTCCGCCCGCGCGCCACGGGACCCACGCCTCATGCGGGCCGGTACGGAGGCGGTGCAGGGTCGGTGGCGGTGCAGGGTCGGTGGCGGCGTGATCGCACGCCCGCACCACGACACGGTCCCGAAGGGGGAATCAGCGTGTCTTCCACCCCACCCGAGGCCGAGCCGGGCTCGCGCGTCCTCGCGGCCCTCACTGCCCTGATCCCGTCGGCCGCCGGCGCCGGCGCCTGCGTCGCGTTCGCCCCGCGTGTGGCCGGCGTGGGGGAGTTCGCGGAGGTGACCGGGACCGCCGTCACCGTCGTCGTCGGACTGCCGTTCCTGCACCGGGCGACCCGTCAGGACGGGGAGCGAGCCGCGGCGCGGTCCTCCTCCCGACCGCCGGGAGCCAGCAGCGGGGTCGTTCGGCGGGCGGACGTCGTCGCCTCGTCCACCACGGTGGCCCTGTGCGTCGTACTGGCCGCGGCCGCGTTCTGGCTGACCGATCTGCTCACCACCTGGATGGGGACGGGCAGTCTGGGCTATCTGAACGGGAAGCTTCCCGACGGCGCCTCGGCGACGGCCCGCACCGTGGCGCTGCGCAGCCTGCCCGTCTTCGTCCCGGCCGTCTTCCTGATCTCCGTGGCGGTCGGTCACCGGCTGCGCGACCGCGCGGTGGGCGCCCTGAACACGGCGGTGCTGCCGTACACCGTCGCCGTGCTGACGTTCAATCAGTTTCTGCTCGCACACTGGGATTTCCTCGCTCCCGGCCAGGTCGAGCGCACTCCCGAGGACATCTGTCTGCCCCTTGTCTTCGGTGCGCCGGCCTGGCTCGTCTGCCGTCTCGGCCGGTCGTTCGCGGGCCGTACACAGGACGGCTACGACGCCTCGGAGACCGCTCGCCTCGGTGTCCGCGCCAGTTCCGGCCACCGGACAGCACGCCGTCAGCGTGGCTCCGGCGGCGCGCCGCCCCCGGTCGTGTCGCCGTCTCCCAGCGGCAGTACGGCGACGACGGCGGTGCCCTGCCCGGGTGGCGAGGAGATCCTGACGCTGCCTCCGAGAGCGGCGGCACGACGGCGTATCGAGGCCAGGCCGACTCCGTCGAGCGCATCGCCGATCCCGCGGCCGTCGTCGGCGACCACGATCCGCAGCTCCCGGCCGACCGCCCGCAGGGTGATTCTCGCCCGCCGTGCCCCGGAGTGCCGGACGATGTTGGTGAGCGCCTCCAGCACCAGCCGGTATGCGGCGGTCTCCACCTCCGGAGGCAGCGTGGGCAGCCCCTCGGCGTCCAAGGTCACGGCCACGGCCGGGGAGACGGTCCGCACGTGCCGCCGGACGGCCCCGACCAGGCCGAGGGTGTCGAGAGCCGTCGGGCGCAGGCCGTCGATGATGCGCCGCACCTCGGCGACGGAGACGGCGGCCTCCTCCTGGATCCGGAGCAACAGCTCCCGCGCACCGTCGAGGTCACCGCCGGCCAGCGCGTCGGCGACGGCCTGCAGCCCGAGCCGCATGCCGGACAGTGAGGGGCCGAGGCCGTCGTGCAGGTCGCGGCGGATCCGGTCGCGTTCCACGCGGGTGGCCGCGACCACCCGGTCACGTTCCACTTCCAGAGCCTGGGTCAGCTCCAACGCCCGCACCAGTACGGCTACTTGGGACGCGAGGGCGGAGAGCAGCCGGAGGTCGGCGTCGTTGTACCGCCGTGCCTGTGCGGGCGCGGTGATGTGCAGGGTGCCGACCTCACGGCCGGCGACGCGCAGGGGCAGCGCCGGGCCGGCGGGCGCCTTGCGTCCGGGCGGATCGCCGACCGCCCCGAAGGGGGTGCCATCGGGAGTGGTCACGACCGCGCCGGGGGCGTGTACGGCACGCAGGACGGAGCGGAGGGCGGCGGGCAGCAGGTCGGACTCCTCGGCGGTGGCGACGCGGTCGCCGAGGGTGCCGATCGCGTGCAGGGGATCCTGCCGGCTGCCGTACACGAACTGGTCGACCGTGTGCTGCAGTCTGCTGCGGAGGGGTGCCAGCAGGACGGCGACCAGCGCGGCGGCCAGCACACCGGGCAGCGGACGGTGGTTCAGGGCCCTGCCCGCGAGCGCCGTGACCATCAGATAGACGGCGATCACGACGGCGGTGAGGGCGCCGTAGACCAGCCCGCTGCGCAGCAGCCGCTCCACGCCGGACATGCGGTACTGCAGCACCGCGACGGCGACTGCCACCGGCAGCAGGAGGGCGAAGGAGGTGCTGATCAGCGCCACGCCGTTCGGCCAGGGCAGGAGTGAGAGGACCAGGTTCGGTCCCTCGACGCAGACCAGCAGCGCCAGCGGCTGCCGCCGTGGCGGCTCGGCCCGCGCGAGGCGTACGAAGGTGCCCGCCCAGACGGCCAGGGTGGACAGGGCGATCAGGGGCAGACAGAGGGTCAACTGGAGCGTGTGCAGCAGCCCCACGGGAAAACGCACCGGCGGGTCCAGCCTCCCGCCGAAGACATCCCGGTAGATGCTCGGGTCGAACGGCCCGCTCAGCGTCAGCAAGGCGATTCCGGCCGTGGCCCCGGCCACGGGCAGCCGCCACCAACGCGCCGGGAGCCGCCCGTCGGGATAGAACGCCAGCAGCAGCGACATCGACGCCAGCCAGCCGGGAATGTGCAGCCCGCAGGCCGCGAAGGCGGCCCATCTCGCCGCGGGCCACGCGGGGTCGGCGGCCGTGAGGCCGTACTCGCCGTAGGCCGCGAGCCCCAGGTGGACGCCGACACAGACGGCCGCACCGAGAATGATCCAGCCGACCGGGTTGCGGGGCCGCAGTACCACCAGGATCGCGCCCGTGAGCGCCCAGACCACGATGGTGGCGCCTACGGCGGCCACATACATGGGGTCACGCGAGACCCCTGCGCTCCGCGCCCCCGGCAGCGTCGTCGCCCAGCCGGCCAGTGCCACCGACGCGGCGCTGATCGACACCAGTGTCCAGGCTGTGCTCCGGGCCCCCACCGACCCAGTGTGCTCCGCGCGGGACCACACCGACCATCGGACGGCTCAGGTCGCGTCGCAACAACAAGCATGAGACGAAAGGGACTTGACCTGCTCTGGGCGGACCCGGTGGTGGTGGGTCGCTCCACCGGGTCCGCGAGCCGGGCAGGCCGGGGGAGTACCTGTCCGGGGGAGTTGGCTTGTGGCGACGTTGCGGTGCGACAACGTTGTCCAATGGTCTGTGCACGACTCTACTGCCTCAACCGCGAACGTTGTCAAACCAGTTGGGATGAGCCGCTCGGCCGTTCAGGACCCGCCGGCTGCCGATCGCCCGGAAGGCGGCCGGCGGCAGCCAGGCCGGGTCGACACCCTCGGCGAGCACAGGCACGGGAAGTGGCATGCGGCCTCCCCAACTCGGCGGTTCAGGCCAGGAGTTCGACCTCCGACAGCACCGCCTCGCCGTCGAGCACCAGGCGGTACTTCCCGTACGTACCCGGGGACCCCACGGTGAACGCCCGTGTCTGCCGGTCCCATGGGAAGGACTCCCCGGACCGCCGGTCCAGGGTCTTCCAGGTGGTCCCGTCGTCGTCCGAGCCCTGGAGGGTCCAGCCGGTCGGCGCCTTGGTGTGGTCGGTGGACGAAGTGAGCGTGTACTGAAGGCCCTTGACCGGTCCGGGCACCGGCAGGTCCACGCTCGTCACGGTCGCGTCCGTCGCCGAGGTGTTGTCGAACAGTGCCCCGTCACCCTTCAGCACGTCCGCACGCGGCGTCGGCACCTTGTCGTCCTGGGTGATGGAGACGGGGGCGTCGTTCTCGCCCGTGCCCCACGAGGACGGCTTCGGACCCATGTCGAACTCCAGGACCCCGCCCTTGGAGAGCAGCGAGTGGGGGAGCGAAGTCGACGTCCAGGTACGGCCGTTGACCTTGAGCCCCTGCACGTACACGTTGGCCGCGCTGTTCTTCGGTGCCTTGACGACGAGATCCTGACCGTTCTCCAGATGGACCGTCGCCTTCCTGAAGAGAGGGGAGCCGACGGTGTACTCGCCGCTGCCCATCACCAGCGGGTAGAAGCCGAGTGCCGAGAACAGGTACCAGCCGGACTGCTCGCCGTTGTCCTCGTCGCCGTGGTAGCCCTGCCCGATCTCGCTGCCGGTATAGAGCCGGGAGAGGATCTCCCGGACCGCGGCCTGGGTCTTCCAGGGCTGTCCGGCCGCGTCGTAGAGGTACGGGATGTGGTGGGCGGGCTGGTTGGACTGCCCGAGCATGCCCATCCGGGTGTCGCGGGCCTCGATCATCTCGTGGATGACGCCGGGATACGAGCCGATGAACCGCGGGTCGGCCGTCTCCGGGGTCGCGAAGAACCGGTCGAGCTTCTTCGCCAACCCGGCCTGTCCGCCGTACTCGTTGGCGAGGCCCCTCGTGTCCTGGGGGACCGTGAACGCGTAACCCCAGCCGTTGCTCTCCGTGTAGTCGTAGCCCCAGACCCGCGGATCGTACGTGGAGGCGTCCAGCCGCCAGTCGCCCCTGTCGTCCCGGCCCTGGAAGAAGTCGGCCTGCTTGTCGAAGAGTTGGACGTAGTCCTGGGCGCGGTTGAGGAAGTACTCGGACTCCTCCTTATACCGCTCCTCACCCGTGTTCCGGTAGAGCGCCCGGCCCATCCGCGCGATGCCGTAGTCGTTGATGTAGCCGTCCATCGCCCAGGAGAAGCCCTGGTTCGTGGAGGTGGCGGTGTAGCCGAGGAACGGCGAGGTGGCCATGCCCTTGCGGCCCACGCCCGACATCGGCGGCGCCACTGTCGCGTTCTTCACGGCCGCGTCGTACGCCGCCTTCGCGTCGAACTTCACGCCCTTGACGTACGCGTCAGCGAAGGCCACGTCCGAGGAGGTGCCGGTCATCAGGTCGGCGTACCCGGGTGAGGACCACCGCGAGGTCCAGCCGCCGTCCTTGTACTGCTGCACGAACCCGTCGACCATCTCGCCCGCCTGAGTGGGCGTCAGCAGCGAGTACGCGGGCCAGGTGGTCCGATAGGTGTCCCAGAAGCCGTTGTTGACGTACACCTTGCCGTCGACGATCTTCGCGCCGGTGTGGGTCGGGGTGTCAGGAGCGGGCATCGGCGAGAAGGGCGAGGCGTACTGGTACGTCGAACCGACCTTCTCGTAGCCGGAGTCGGGGTACAGGTAGAGCCGGTACATGCTGGAGTACAGCGTGGTCAGCTGGTCCGGCGTCGCGCCTTCGACCTCGACCTTGCCGAGCAGCCGGTCCCAGGTGCGCTGGGCCCTGTGCTTCACCGTCTCGAAGGACGTGCCGTCCGGGATCTCCTGGCGCAGGTTGTCCTTCGCCTGGTCGATGCTGATGAGGGAGGTGGCCAGGCGCAGGGTCACCGTGTGGTCGTCCCCCGCGTCGAACCGCAGATAGCCCTTGACCCCGCTCGACGAGCCGTCCGTCACGGGCTTGTCGAAGACGCCGTAGACGAACAGGCGGGTCGCGCCGGTCGACAGCCCGGACTTGACGTCGGAGTAACCGGTGACGATCCCGTTCTCCCTGTCGAGGGTGAGTCCCGCCTGCTCCGTCACATTGTCGAAGATCACGCTCGCGTCGTCGCCGGGATAGGTGAAGCGCAGCTCCGCCGCGTGGTCGGTCGGGGCCATCTCGGCCTTGAGACCGTTTTCGAAACGGACTCCGTAGTAGTACGGCCGCGCGGTCTCGTTCTCGTGCCGGAACGCCAGCTCCCGCGCCTCGCGCCCGGTGTCCGGCGTGCCGGAGGCCGCCGACGGCATCACCTGGAACGTCTGCCGGTCACCCATCCAGGGGCTCGGCTCATGACTCGCGCTGAACGCCTGGATCGTCGGCACGTTGTCGTCGTTGTTGGCGCGTGCGTAGTCGTAGAGCCAGCTCAGCGAGTTCGCGTTCGTCACCGGCGTCCAGAAGTTGAAGCCGTGCGGCATCGCGGTCGCCGGAAAGTTGTTTCCGCGTGAGAAGCCGCCGCTGGAGTTGGTGCCGCGGGTGGTGAGCGCGTAGTCGGAGAGATGCGCCTTCGGTTTCTCCGGGGCGGCCTCCCGGAGCGCGATGTCGTCCAGCCAGCCACGGAACCTCGCCGGGCCCCTCGGGGAGTCGTACCCGACCAGGATCCGGTCGACGGTCCTGCCCGCCGCGACCGACCCGATCCGCGAGACCACGTTGTTCCACTGGTTGACGTAGAGGATCTTGGCCGCGCCCTGTCCCTGCGGGGAGAGCGCGAAGCCGTGCTGGTCGGTGGCGCCGAGGTCGCTCAGACGGGTGCCGTCCGTGAAGGCCAGGTCCACCGAGACGTTCGTGGCGTCGTAGTCCCGGTCGCCGTCCGCCATCTGCGGATAGATCCGGTACGACAGCCGGGTGTCGCGGCCGACGGCCACGTTCACGTCGAAGATCTTGTTGTACGAGTACGCCCGTCCGTCGGCGGTGTGCCGACCGGCGTAACGCAGGGCTCTCTTTCCGGTGAACCCGGCCGCGGCCTTGGCCGTGGGGGAACCGCTCGGCCCGTGGTCCACCAGCGACAGCATGTCCTCGGGGGCCGGGGCGCCGCTGCCGCCCGTGGAGAGCTGCAGATCGGCGAGCTGCAGCAGGCCGGCGCCGTGGTTCCCGGTGATGTCGAGCCGGAAGTGCGCGTACTCGGCCGGCTCGGCGAGGTCGTACGACTTGGTCTGGAACCGTTCGGCGAACGACTCACCGGAGCGGCTGTCGAGGGTCTTCCAGTCCTTGCCGTCGGTGGAGCCCTGAAGCGTCCAGTCCTGGGGGTCGCGCTCCTCCTCGTCGTTCGCGGAGGTGAGCGCGTACCTCACGATCCTCGCCGGCTTGTCGAGGTCGTACTCGACCCAGCCGGTGGGATGGAAGGTCAGCCATTTCGTGGCGGCCTCGCCGTCCGCGAGGTTCTCCTTCACCTCGCCGCCGTCGGTGTTCTCCGCACTGGCGCGGACGTCGGTGACATGGTCGTCGACAGTGCCGGGGATGCCGCTGCTGAAGCCGCCGTCGACGCCCGACGCCCGTTTCCCGCCGTCCGGCGCGGTGTCGACCGTGTCGGTCCAGTCCGGCGCCGGATCACCCGCCTCGAACGAGGACGCGAACGACCGGTCGGCCTTGGCGGCCGCGCCGGGAAGGGCGACCGCCACTCCCTGCGAGCTCGCCGCCAAAGCAAAGGCGGCCGCCCAAACGACCGCCGGACCATATCTGTGCCGAGCTCTGCGCCCCATGGACCAGACCCTCCCTGCGCTCTTCGGGACAACGTTGTCAATGTTGTGCGCAGAGACCAGTAGTGGGTCAAGTGGCCAGTGATGTCAAGGGTGTTGAGTGTGGCATTCGGGGCCTATGTCGCGGATTTTTCCGGCAAGCGGTATACAGGGCGCTCATATTTCCGCGAGGTCTCAACTCGGAAAAGACCAATGGCCAACCTTGCATTCGATCTTGCTCCGTTGGCGGGAAGTGGACTATACCTGTCGGCGATTCACACGATCGGTACGACATGATCCACGCATAGTGCACGACCCTGCTTGACCTGACCGCGGTGCCCGGAGGAAACCGGTTACCGCCTGAGTCCTGGAGAAGGCGAGGACTTGAGCATGGGATCCACTTCCGCCGAGCACGACAACGAGAACCAGAGCACCGAGAGCGCGAACACCGAGAGCCGGAACACCGCGGGCCTGGGCCGCCGCGATCTGATCAAGCGGTCGGCCGCGCTCGGACTGATCTCCGTTCCCACGATGAGCTTTCTGTCCGCGTGCGCCAGCAGCGGCGGCGACAGCGGCAGCAAGGCCAAGGCGGGCAAGAAGACCGCCAAGAACCCGCTCGGCGTCAACGAGACCGCGCAGATGGAGTTCGTCCTCTTCGACGGCGGCTTCGGCAAGGAGTACGCCCAGGACGCGGTGAAGATCTACCAGAAGGACTTCCCGAAGGCGAAGGTGAAGTTCTCCGCCACCCAGAAGATCCAGTCCACGCTCCAGCCCCGGTTCAACCAGGGCACCCCGCCGGACCTGATCGACAACTCCGGCGCCGAGCAGATGGACATGGGCGTGCTGGTCGGCAAGAGCCAGCTCTCCGACCTCACGCCGCTGCTCGACGCCCCGTCCTACGACGACCCGGGCAAGAAGGTCCGCGACACGCTCCGCCCCGGCATCGTGGAGATGGGCCAGTTCGACGGCAACCCCGTCTGGATCATGTACTACGCGTACACGGTCTACGGCGTCTGGTACTCGCAGAAGGCGCTCGACTCGCTGGACGCGGAGTACCCGAAGACCTGGGACGAGATGCTCGCCGTCTGCGAGAAGGCCAAGAAGAAGGGCATGGCGGGCTGGACGTACGCGGGCAAGTACCCGTACTACATCCCCTTCTCGCTCTATCCGATGATCGGCAAGGTCGGCGGTCGCGAGGTCCTCGACGCGATCGACAACCTGGAGCCGAACGCCTGGAAGAACCCGGCCGTCAAGGCGTGTTTCGACGCCTACTACGAGCTCTACAAGAAGGGCTACATCCTCAAGGGCACCCCCGGCCTCGACCACATCCAGTCGCAGACCGCGTGGGCCAAGGGCAAGGCGCTGTTCATCCCGAACGGCTCCTGGGTGGAGAACGAGTCGGCGAACGTCATCCCGGCCGACTTCAACCTGGCCGTCTCCGCGCCCACCGGCATCGACTCCTCCGACAAGATGCCCTTCGGCACCATCTGGGCCTCCGGTGGCGAGCCGTTCATCGTCCCGGCCAAGGCGAAGAACCCCGAGGGCGGTATGGAACAGCTGCGCATCATGCTCAGCGAGGCGTCCTCGAAGAACTTCACCAGCAAGGTGAAGTCGCTGACCGCGTACAACGGCGGCACGTCGGGCATCTCTCTGACCCCGGGCCTGACGTCCGGTGTGGCGGCGCTGAAACTGGCCGGTGACAACGTCCTCAACCCGCGTCTGCAGGACTGGTACGTACAGCTGCAGAAGGAGCAGATCGGTGTGGCGGGCCTCGGCGAGATGATGGCCGGCCGGCTCACCCCGGCGGAGGCCATCAAGAAGATCCAGGGCTTCGCCGACGCGGCCGCGAAGGACTCGTCGATCAAGCACTACAAGCACCAGTAAACGGACCGGAGAAGGCATGCAGCACGGCAAGTACCGGTTCATCGTGGGGTTTCTGGCACTGCCCCTGGGACTGTACGCGCTCTTCGTGGTCTGGCCGTTCATCCAGTCCATCTACTACTCGTTCACGGACTGGACCGGCCTGAGCCCCGAATTCAAGATGGTGGGCTTCGACAACTACAAGAGGATGTTCCACGACGAGATCTTCTGGAAGTCGCTGGAGCACAGCCTTCTGTTCGCGCTCGTGCTGCCGCTGGTGACGATCAGTCTGGCGCTTTTCTTCTCCTTCATGATCAATGTGGGCGGACGCAGAAGGAGGGGCGGCCCGGTCGTCTCCGGAGTCCGGGGCTCCTCCTTCTACAAGATCGTCTATTTCTTCCCGCAGGTCCTGTCGATCGCGATCGTCGCCCTGTTGTTCGCGTTCGCGTACAATCCGGACAGCGGCGCGATCAACTCCCTGCTGCGCGGCATCGGTCTGGACAGCGTCCAGCCGCTGTGGCTGGGCGACCCGAGCCTGGCGCTGTGGTGTGTGATGGCGGTGCTCGTGTGGTCCACGGTGGGCTTCTTCGTGGTCCTGTTCTCCGCCGGTATGGCCTCCATCCCGGCGGACCTGTACGAGGCCGCGCTGCTCGACGGGGCGAACCGCGCCACCACGTTCTTCCGGATCACCCTGCCGCTGCTGTGGGACACCGTGCAGTCGGGCTGGGTGTACATGGGCATCCTCGCCCTGGGGGCCGAGTCCTTCGCGGTCGTGCAGATCATGACGACCGGACCGGGCGGCCCCGACTACTCGACCACCGTCATGGTCCTGTACGTGTACCAGAAGGCGTTCCGGGACGGACAGGCCGCCTACGCGACCACCATCGGCGTCGCCCTCCTCTTCGTCACGCTGCTCTTCGCGGCGATCGTGATGCGGCTGGGCCGGCGCGAGCGGCTGGAGTACTGATCCGATGAAGACGACCGACACCCACGCCTCCGTTCCGGCCGAGTCCGGCGCCACCCTCTCCAAGATCGACGTCCCGTCCGCCGCGCCCGCGAAGGAAAGGAAAGAGGGCCGCGTCCTCAACGTCTTCTCCCACGGGATGCTCGTCCTGTGGGCGTTCATGGTGGTCATGCCGCTGCTGTGGGCGGTGATGACGTCCTTCAAGGACGACAGCTCCATCTTCAGCTCGCCCTGGGCGCTGCCGGACAAGCTGCACTTCGACAACTGGGCGCGGGCCTGGACCGACGCCAACATGAGCGACTACTTCCTCAACACCATTCTGGTGGTGGGCGGTTCACTCATCGGCACCCTGGTGCTCGGCTCGATGGCGGCCTATGTGCTGGCCCGCTTCGACTTCCCCGGAAACCGTTTCATCTACTTTCTGTTCATCGGCGGCATGAGCTTCCCGATCATGCTGGCACTGGTCCCGCTGTTCTACGTGGTGAACAACATGGGCCTGCTGAACACCATCCACGGGCTGATCCTGGTCTACATCGCCTACTCGCTGCCGTTCACGGTGTTCTTCCTCACCGCGTTCTTCCGCACGCTGCCGACCTCGGTGGCGGAGGCGGCCTTCGTCGACGGGGCCTCGCACACCCGGACCTTCTTCCAGATCATGCTGCCGATGGCCAAGCCCGGCCTGATCAGCGTGGGGATCTTCAACTTCCTGGGGCAGTGGAACCAGTACATGCTGCCCACGGTCCTCAACACCGACCCGGACAAGCGGGTCCTCACCCAGGGCCTGGTGCAGCTCGCCGCCAGCCAGGGCTACAAGGGCGACTGGTCAGGGCTCTTCGCGGGCCTGGTGATGGCGATGCTGCCGGTGCTGGCGGCGTACATCGTCTTCCAGCGGCAGGTGGTCCAGGGACTCACCGCGGGGGCGCTCAAGTAACGACCGCACGACCGGCTCGCGCGCCGTCCCCGCCCGGCTCGGGGACGGCGCGCGATCATGCGTGCGCGGGGTGTACAGAGACCTCGATCCGGTTCAACCTCTTGACGGGAGGTGACCCGAACGGCTCAGCTTAGAGTTCACTAGTTGGACATAGACGGGGCCTCACCGAAGCGGTCCCGCGCGCAGGAGGTCGTCGTGGAGACTCCGGGGTCGCAGTCGTCACTGCACAGAGCCAACCTGGAGCGGGTCGTACGGGCCGTCCGGCTGGCCGGGTCACTCACGCAGGCGGAGATCGCCAGAACCACGGGGCTGTCCGCCGCCACGGTCTCCAACATCGTCCGCGAACTCAAGGACGGCGGAACCGTCGAGGTCACGCCCACGTCGGCGGGTGGCCGCAGGGCCCGCGCGGTCTCCCTGAGCGGGGACGCCGGCATTGTCATCGGCGTCGACTTCGGCCATACGCATCTGCGGGTCGCAGTCGGGAACCTCGCCCACCAGGTGCTGGCCGAGGAGTCCGAGCCGCTGGACGTGGACGCCTCCGCGGCGCAGGGCTTCGACCGGGCGGAGGAGCTGGTCAATCGCCTGATCAGCGCAACGGGCGTCGACCGGTCCAAAGTCGCCGGCATAGGGCTCGGCGTGCCCGGTCCGATCGACCTCGAGTCCGGCACGCTCGGCTCGTCCGCGATCCTGCCCGGCTGGATCGGCACCAGGCCCGCCGAGGAGCTGCGGGGGCGGCTCGGCGTACCGGTGCACGTGGACAACGACGCCAACCTCGGCGCCCTCGGTGAACTGGTGTGGGGCAGCGGCAGAGGCGTCCGTGATCTTGCTTACATCAAGGTCGCCAGCGGTGTCGGCGCCGGGCTGGTGATCAGCGGGAAGATCTACCGCGGCCCAGGTGGCACAGCGGGAGAAATCGGTCATATTACTCTTGATGAATCCGGCCCTGTCTGCCGCTGTGGCAACCGCGGCTGTCTGGAGACCTTCGCGGCCGCGCGCTATGTGCTGCCGCTCCTCCAGTCCAGCCACGGCACCGATCTGACGATGGAAGGCGTCGTACGCCTGGCCAGGGACGGAGACCCGGGCTGTCGTCGGGTGATCGCCGACGTCGGCCGACACATCGGTTCTGGAGTCGCCAATCTCTGCAACCTGCTGAACCCGAGCCGCGTGGTCCTGGGCGGTGATCTCGCCGAGGCCGGTGAGCTGGTGCTCGGGCCTATCAGAGAGTCCGTCGGCCGCTACGCGATCCCCAGCGCGGCGCGTCAACTGTCCGTTCTCCCCGGGGCACTTGGGGGTCGTGCGGAGGTGCTCGGAGCGCTCGCTCTCGCACTGAGCGAGATGGGCGATTCGACCCTTTTGGACGGCACCTTGTCGACTGCGACACCTGCCTTCACTTAGAGAACGCATGACGCCGTTGCCATCTCGTTAAGTATTTACTTCTTGACGTCGCACGTGCGGCCGAGTTGACTTCCAGCCACCTCGGCCGCAGCGTTGCGGCCCTGTCAGGGAGGCACCCCCAAATGAACGCAACGATGCGTAGAGTCGTCATCGGTACCGTGGCGGCTTCGATGGCCGTCACGCTGGCCGCCTGTGGCAAGGCCGGCGACAAGAAGAGCTCCGACAACAGCTCTTCCAGCAGCAGTGGCTCGAAGACCGGCTCCATCGGTCTGCTGCTCCCCGACAGCGTGACCACGCGCTACGAGAAGTTCGACAAGCCGTACTTCGAGGCGAAGGTCAAGCAGCTCTGCTCCGGCTGCGACGTGCAGTACGCCAACGCCAACGCCAACGCGACCACGCAGGCCCAGCAGGTCAGCACGATGATCACCAAGGGTGTCAAGGTGATCGTCATCAGCGCCCAGGACTCGGCCGCGATCAAGTCCTCCATCCAGCAGGCGGTCGACAAGGGCATCAAGGTCGTCGCCTACGACCGCCTCGCCCAGGGCCCGGTCTCCGCCTACGTCTCCTTCGACAACGTCAAGGTCGGCGAGCTGCAGGGCCAGGCCCTGCTGACCGCGCTCGGCTCCAAGGCGACCAAGTCGTCGAAGATCGTCATGATCAACGGTGACGACAACGACCCGAACGCCGGGCAGTTCAAGAAGGGCGCCCACAGCGTCCTCGACGGCAAGGTGAACATCGCCTACGAGCAGTCCGGCCTCTGGAAGGACACCGTCGCCGCCCAGAAGATGTCCGCGGCGATCACCCAGCTCGGTGCCAAGAACATCGCGGGCGTCTACTCCGCCAACGACGGCATGGCCGGCGGTATCGCCACCACGCTGAAGGGCGCCGGCATCTCCGGCATCCCGCTGACGGGTCAGGACGCCGAGCTCGCCGCCATCCAGCGGATCGTCTCGGGCACGCAGTCCGCGACCGTCTACAAGGCCTTCAAGCCGGAGGCCGAGGCGGCCGCCACGCTCGCCGTCGACCTGCTCCAGGGCAAGAGCATCTCGTCCCTGGCGACCAGCACCCAGACCAGCGGCTCCGGCGACAAGGTGCCCTCGCAGCTGCTGACCCCGGTGTCGGTCACCAAGGCCAACATCAAGGACACGGTGGTCAAGGACGGGCTCTACACCGTCGCCCAGATCTGCACCACCCAGTACGCGTCGGCCTGCAAGGCGGCCGGCCTCCAGTAGCCCTCCCGAGTGGGCGCGCTCACGGCGAGCGGGCCCACTCCCGAGCCGCTGAAGCAAGGGCCGCCCCGCGGCGGCCCCCGCGAACCCCGCCGACGCCCGCCCCGGCCTTCATACCCCGCTGCCGGGACGGGCGTCGGACGGAACCGTTGCCAACGGCAGCGGATTCGCGCATGTTCATCTTGTAAACCTCGTGCGTTCGCGCACGTCGCTCCGCGCATTACCCCGAGCGCGGCATCCCCGCCGGTCAGGCGGCGAAGGAGATGGTTCACGTGTCCGCTACGCCCGTGCTGGCGTTGCGCGGAGTCTCCAAACGATTCGGTGCGGTCCAGGCCCTCACCGATGTCGATCTGGAGGTCCACGCCGGAGAAGTCGTCGCCCTGGTCGGCGACAACGGCGCAGGGAAGTCGACCCTGGTCAAGACGATCGCCGGTGTCCACCCCATCGATGAGGGCGTCATCGAATGGAGCGGCAAGCCGGTCGGTATCAACAAGCCGCACGACGCCCAGGGACTCGGCGTCGCGACGGTCTACCAGGACCTCGCCCTGTGCGACAACCTCGACGTGGTCGGCAACCTCTTCCTCGGCCGCGAGCTGCTGCGCCGGGGAGTCATCGACGAGGTGTCGATGGAGAAGCAGGCCCGCGACCTGCTGAGCACGCTCTCCATCCGCATCCCGAGCGTGCGCATCCCGATCGCGAGCCTGTCCGGTGGCCAGCGCCAGGTCGTCGCCATCGCCCGCGCCCTGATCGGCGACCCCAAGCTCGTCATCCTGGACGAGCCCACCGCCGCCCTCGGCGTCGAGCAGACCGCGCAGGTCCTCGACCTGGTCGAGCGGCTGCGCGAGCGGAACCTCGCCGTCATCCTGATCAGCCACAACATGGCCGACGTGAAGGCGGTCGCGGACACCGTCGCGGTGCTGCGCCTGGGCAAGAACAACGGTTCCTTCCCGGTGAAGACCACCAGCCACGAAGAGATCATCGCCGCGATCACCGGTGCCACGGACAACGCCGTGACCCGTCGTGCGGGGCGTCGCAGCACGGAGGCGGCAAAGTGAGCGACACGTCCAACACCGTGAGCAAAGAAGAGCCCGAGCTGGAACACCAGAACACCGTGGCTCCCGCCGACGACCCCACGGCCGCGCCCGTCAGCGTCGTCGACCCGCGCCTGCTGGTGCGTGAAGAGGGCTTCAAGGGCTACCTCACCGAGTTCAAGCGCAAGGTGAAGGGCGGCGAGCTGGGCTCGCTGCCGGTCGTCATCGGCCTGATCGTCATCTGGACGATCTTCCAGCTGAAGAACGATCGTTTCCTCAGCGCCGACAACCTCTCCAACATCACCTACTTCCTGTCGGCCACCGGCATGCTCGCCATCGGCCTGGTGTTCGTGCTGCTGCTGGGCGAGATCGACCTGTCCGTCGGCTCGGTCAGCGGTCTGGCCTCGACGCTGTTCGCCGTGTTCGTGGTCACCCACGGCCTGAACCCATGGCTCGGCCTGGTCCTGGCGATCCTCGTCGGTATCGGTATCGGTGCCCTGCAGGGCTGGATCTTCGCGAAGATCGGTGTACCGGCGTTCGTCGTCACCCTGGCCGGCTTCCTCGGCTGGAACGGTCTGATGCTGTGGCTGCTGGGCTCCAGCGGCACCATCAACATCCCGTCCGACTCCGGCCCGGTGCACCTGCTCGGCCAGAGCTCCTTCTTCATGGACCAGGCCATCATCGGCGCCTACCTGCTGGCCGGCCTCGGCGTGCTGTCCCTGCTCGTGGGCTCGTTCATGGAGCAGAAGCGCCGCAAGGCGGCCGGGGTGCCGTTCCGGCCCACCAGCGAGATCCTGCTGCGGGTCATCGCGCTCGCCGTGGCGTCCTTCGCCGCCGCGGCCGTGCTGAACAACGCCTCCGGCGTCTCGAACGCCCTGGTGATCTTCCTCGCCGCGCTGGTGATCGTCGACTTCGTGCTGCGCCGCACCACGTACGGCCGCAAGGTCTTCGCGGTCGGCGGCGGTATCGAGGCGGCCCGGCGTGCCGGTATCAGCGTGCCGATGATCCGGATCACCGTGTTCGCCATCTCCGGTGGCTTCGCGGCCGTCGGCGGTATGTTCTTCGCCGGCCAGACGGCCAGCGCCACGCTGAACGCCGGTGGCGGCAACACGCTGATGCTGGCCATCGCGGCGGCGGTCATCGGTGGTACGTCGCTGTTCGGCGGCCGGGGCTCCGTGTGGTCCGCGCTCCTCGGCATGCTGGTCATCCAGTCGATCCAGACCGGACTCGACCTGCTCAACATGAACACGTCGATCCAGTACATGATCACCGGTGCGGTTCTGCTGGGCGCGGTCATCATCGACTCCGTCTCGCGCAGGAGCCAGAAGGCCGCCGGCCGCGCGTAACCGTTCTCCGAAACCCTGTGCCCGGTACCAACGGCGGTACCGGGCACAGTCATGTCATAGCCGGGGCCGATCCTGGGTACAGCCGATCGCGTGACCTACGACGCACCGCCCGGGCGCCGTCCGCAAAGGCGGAACATTAGACTCGACAAGCCCGGCAACAGCTCGATCAGCTTTTACTGCAAGGAGGCACGGGTGCCGCTGCTGACCCGCATCAGGGGACCGCGCGATCTGGACCGGCTCAGCCTGGAGCAGCTGGACCAGCTGGCAGAGGAGATCCGGACCTTCCTCGTCGACGCCGTCTCCAAGACCGGCGGCCACCTGGGCCCGAACCTGGGTGTGGTCGAGCTGACCATCGCGCTGCACCGGGTGTTCGACTCGCCGAAGGACAAGGTGCTCTGGGACACCGGACACCAGTCCTATGTGCACAAGCTGCTCACCGGCCGCCAGGACTTCAGCAGGCTGAAGATGAAGGGCGGCCTGTCCGGCTACCCCTCGCAGGCCGAGTCCGAGCACGACGTCATCGAGAACAGCCACGCCTCGACGGTCCTCGGCTGGGCCGACGGCCTCGCGAAGGCCAACCAGATCCTGGAGCGCGACGACCACGTGGTCGCCGTGATCGGTGACGGCGCCCTGACCGGCGGTATGGCCTGGGAGGCGCTCAACAACATCGCCGACGCCAAGGACCGCCCCCTGGTGATCGTCGTCAACGACAACGAGCGGTCGTACGCCCCGACCATCGGCGGCCTCGCCAACCACCTCGCCACGCTCCGTACCACAGACGGTTACGAGCGTTTCCTGGCCCGCGGCAAGGACCTGCTGGAGCGCACCCCCGTGGTCGGCAAGCCGCTCTACGAGACCCTCCACGGGGCCAAGAAGGGCCTCAAGGACTTCATCGCGCCGCAGGGCATGTTCGAGGACCTGGGACTCAAGTACGTCGGTCCGATCGACGGCCACGACATCGAGGCCCTGGAGTCGGCGCTCGCCCGCGCCAAGCGCTTCCGCGGCCCGGTGATCGTCCACTGCCTCACCGAGAAGGGCCGCGGCTACCAGCCCGCCCTCCAGGACGAGGCCGACCGATTCCACGGCATCGGGCCCATCCATCCCGACACCGGCCTGCCCGTCAAGGCCTCCGGCGCCGACTGGACCTCCGTCTTCGGCGACGAGATGGTCGAACTCGGCAAGGAGCGCGGGGACATCGTCGCGATCACCGCGGCCATGCTCCAGCCGGTCGGCCTGAAGAAGTTCGCCGACACCTTCCCGGACCGGATCTACGACGTCGGCATCGCCGAGCAGCACGGCGCCGTGTCCGCCGCCGGTCTCGCCACCGGCGGACTGCACCCCGTCTTCGCCGTCTACGCCACCTTCCTCAACCGCGCCTTCGACCAGGTCCTCATGGACGTGGCCCTGCACAGGTGCGGTGTGACCTTCGTGCTCGACCGGGCCGGTGTCACCGGCACCGATGGCGCCTCCCACAACGGCATGTGGGACATGTCGATCCTCCAGGTCGTGCCGGGGCTCAGGCTCGCCGCGCCGCGCGACGCCGACCAGGTGCGGGCGCAGCTGCGCGAGGCCGTCCAGGTGAAGGACGCGCCGACCGTGGTGCGCTTCTCCAAGGGCGCCGTCGGCCCCGCCGTACCGGCCGTGGGCCGGGTCGGCGGCATGGACGTCCTGCGCGAGCCAGGTACGGCCACCCCGGACGTGCTCCTCGTCTCCGTCGGCGCCCTCGCGCCGATGTGCCTGGAGATCGCCGGCCTCCTCGACCAGCAGGGCATCACCACCACCGTCGTCGACCCGCGCTGGGTGAAGCCGGTCGACGAGGCCATGGCCCCGCTCGCCGAGCGGCACCGCGTGGTCGTCACCGTCGAGGACAACTCCCGGGTCGGCGGCGTCGGCTCGGCGGTCGCGCAGGCCCTCCGGGACGCGGGGGTCGACGTACCGCTGCGCGACTTCGGCATCCCGCCCCGCTTCCTCGACCACGCCTCCCGCGCCGAGGTGATGGCGGAGATCGGGCTCACCGCCCCCGACATCGCGCGCCAGGTCACCGGCCTGGTCTCCAAGCTGGACGGCCGGTTCGACCGTACGGCCGCCGAGGTCGAGCCCGCCCGCGACTGACCCCGCCGAAAGGACCCCTTCCACCACCCGTCGTGGTGGCGGAAGGGGTCCTTTCGCGTGAATCCCCTCGCGCCGGGGCATACGGTCTACGCCCCCTCTCGATCATGTCGAGGACGACAAGCGTGGGAGGTACGCCCGTGAGCAGCACCCTCTTCAGGACGAAGAACATCGAGCAGTCCATCCAGGACACCGAGGAGCCGGAGCACGCGCTCCGAAAATCCCTGTCCGCGCTCGACCTGACGGTCTTCGGCGTCGGCGTCATCATCGGCACCGGCATCTTCGTACTGACCGGCACGGCCGCGAAGAACACCGCCGGACCCGCGGTCTCCCTGTCCTTCGTCGTCGCCGGCGTCGTCTGCGCGCTGGCCGCCCTCTGCTACGCCGAGTTCGCCTCCACGGTCCCGGTCGCCGGCTCCGCGTACACGTTCTCGTACGCCTCCCTCGGTGAACTCCCCGCCTGGATCATCGGCTGGGACCTGGTCCTCGAACTGGCCCTCGGCACGGCGGTGGTGGCCGTCGGCTGGTCCGGCTACATCCACTCGCTGCTCGACAACGCGGGCTGGCAGCTGCCCGAGGCGCTCAGCGGCCGGGACGGCGCGCACGGTTTCGGCTTCGACATCCTCGCCGCCGCGCTAGTCCTCCTCCTCACGGCCATCCTCGTCGTCGGCATGAAGCTCTCCGCGCGGGTCACCACGGTCGTCGTCGCCATCAAGGTGGCCGTCGTCCTGGTCGTCATCATCGCGGGCTCGTTCTTCGTCAAGGCTCACAACTACCACCCGTTCATTCCCCCGCAGAAGACCGTGGAGGCAAGCGGTAGCCTCAAAGCCCCGCTGATCCAGCTGATGTTCGGCTGGGCGCCCTCCAACTTCGGTGTCATGGGCATCTTCACCGCCGCGTCCGTCGTCTTCTTCGCCTTCATCGGCTTCGACGTGGTCGCCACGGCCGCCGAGGAGACCCGCAACCCTCAGAGGGACGTGCCGCGCGGCATCATCGGCTCATTGATCATCTGCACCGTTTTGTACGTGGCCGTGTCGATCGTGGTCACCGGCATGCAGAAGTACAAGAGGCTGCACGTCGACGCCCCGCTGGCCGACGCCTTCAAGGCCACCGGGCACCCGTGGTTCGCGGGTCTGATCAGCTTCGGTGCGGCGGTGGGTCTCACCACGGTCTGCATGATCCTGCTCCTGGGCCAGTCCCGGGTCTTCTTCGCGATGAGCCGGGACGGCCTGCTGCCCCGCTTCTTCTCCCACACCCACCCCAAGTTCCGCACCCCGTACCGCCCGACGATCCTCCTCGGCGTCGTCATCGCGATCGTCGCGGGCTTCACCAGCCTCAGCGAACTCGCCGAACTGGTGAACATCGGCACGCTGTTCGCCTTCATCGTGGTCGCGATCAGCGTCATCATCCTCCGCCGCACCCGCCCCGACCTGGAACGCTCCTTCCGCACCCCATTGGTCCCGGCCCTCCCGATCCTCTCGGTCCTGGCCTCCCTCTGGCTGATGCTCAACCTCCCCGCCGAAACCTGGCTCCGCTTCGCCATCTGGATGGTCATCGGCTTCGCGGTCTACTTCTTCTACGGCCGCACCCACAGCCGACTGGCCCGTTCCGAGGGCCGGGACAAGCACACAGCAACCCCCTGAGCCCACACCGCCAACCACGCCCCCCTCCCCACCACGGGCAACGAGCACCCGCCGCAGGCCCGTGACGGGGGCTCCCCGTATGGGCGGGGCCATCTCGCCTACGTGGACGAGCGGCGCCCCGTCGACATGGCTGGGCGGCGTGCCGTCGACGGGCGAGGGGGATGCCGTCGGGGGGCCACGGCGGGTGCCGCTATGGGCGGACGGTACGGGGGCCCGCCACCGACGCCCCCAACTCCTGCACCCTGCGGCGTAGTTCCCGATCGGCGGTGATCACAAGCGCGGACCGCCCCCCGGCCGCCGCCCCCGCCACCAGCTCCACCATCCAGTCGTCCCCGCTCCCCGGCGCCGACTCCACCCGTACGCGCGGCACCGTCTCCACGCCCCGAGCGGCCCCCTCCACCACCAGCACGATCTCCACGGGCCCGTCCCGCCCCGGCACCCCGTCGGCGGCCAACCGGTCCCGCAGCCGTTCAGCGGCACCCCGCCGATCCCGCCACCACCCGTCGGGCACCGACCCGACGACATTCGCGGCGTCGACGATCACCAGCAGGGGCTCACTGTCACTCATGCGGCTAGGCTCGCACACCCACCGAGCCCGAGACCCGTCTCCGGCCGCTCAGTCCCCCGTCTTCTCCTCGAAGCTGGCGAAGTACGCCGCCGCCATGTCCTCGTCCCCGTGCCCCTGCGCCGCCGCCCGTTCCAACCGCTCGGCGCTGGCCTCGGCGACGTCCAGGCGTACGCCGTTGCGGGCGCCGGCCTCGACGATGAGCCGTGCGTCCTTCGCGGCCGTGGTCACCGCGAACTGGGCCGGGGAGAGCCGGTCGTCGAGGACGAGGGCGGACTTGGCCTTCAGATAGCCCATGTCGAGCGGCCCCCCGGCGATGAGGTCGAAGAAGTGCTGAGGGTCGACGGACAGCGCCTTGGACAGGGCCAGCACCTCGCCCGTCGCGGCCGTCGCGGCGAGCACCCAGCTGTTGGCGACCAGCTTCAGCCGCGTCGCACTCCCCGCCCCACCGTCCTCCCCGGTCCACACCGTACGCGCGCCGACCGCGTCGAAGACCGGCTCCACCAGCTCCCGCCCCTGGACCGGCCCCGCCGCCAGGACCGTCAGCTGTCCGGCCTCCGCCGGCTGACGCGTGCCGAGCACGGGGGCGTCGTAGAAGACCAGGCCGTGTTCGGAGGCGAAGGCCGCGAGGCCGGTGATCGCCTCGATGCCGGCCGTGGTCGACTGGACCCAGGCGGCACCGGGGCGCAGCCCGGGAGCGGCCTCGCGCATCACCTCCAGGGCGGCCGGGCCGTCGTAGAGGACGGTGAGGACCACATCGGCGTCCTGGACGGCCTCGGCGGGGCTGTCGGCGACGTACGCCCCGTCGGCCGCCAGCGGCTCCGCCTTCGCGCGGGTGCGGTTCCAGACGCGGACGGTGTGGCCGGCGCGGACGAGGTTGCGGGCCATCGCGGCGCCCATGATGCCGGTGCCGAGGACGCTCACGGTGTACTGGTCGGTCATGAGGTCGGTTCCTTCCGCTGGATGTCTGGGAACAGCCTGCCCGCTCGTGGTCCGACCGCGCACACGGCCACGCGGGGCCCGATCCCCGGTCCGTGCACCCGCCCGCTTAAAGTGAACTGGTGAACGGCGACTGGCTCCTCCGCGGCCGAGACGGCCGGCTCAGTGTCTACCTGCCGACGGACGACGCCCTCCTGTGCAGGGCGGAACGCACACCGGGCGGCGTCTGGACGCCCGCCCGCAAGGTCGGCGGGGAGCAGAAGCTCCGGTCCGTCCCCGCCGTCGGTCAGGGCGACGACTTCTACGCCCATCTGGTCTCCTGGCGGCCCACCGTCTCCGACGAGGCCGGTCTGGTGCACTCCACCCACTTCCGGCCCCGGCTCGCCGCCCTCGACTGGGCGTCGATCGGGCATCCCGACAAGAAGGGCTCCGTCACCGGGCCGCCCGCCGTCGCGGTCGACGCCGAGGGGCGTGCCCATGTCTTCGTCCGCAACAAGGGCGGCGGCCTGAGCATGGCCGCGCAGAGGGAGAAGGGCGGCTGGGAGCCGTGGCGAGACCTCAAGGGGCGTGACGTACAGGGGGAGTTGGCGGCGGTGACCGGGGAGTCCGGGCGGGTGGAGGTGTACGCGGCGGTGGCCGGCGGCATCCTGCACTGGCGCCAGGAGGAGCCCGGGGGACAGCCGGTGCTGGAGGAGGCCATGGAGGCGCCCGCCCGCCCGGACACCCTGTACGCCCTGGCCACCTCGCCCGACGCCACCACGCTCTTCTACACCGACGAGTCGGGCGACCTGTGCGCCTGGCGGCCCGGCGCCAAGCCCGTCGCCCTCCTCGCCTCCGCCGGGCCGGGCCCGGTCTGCGCCGTCCGCTGCGAACTCGACGGCCACGACTGCACGTTGCTCGCCCAGCGGTCGTCGAGCGGGCGAGTGGCGTTCGCCGCGTATCCCACCGAGCAGGAGTCGGCGGGCGCCTGGTGGACCGAGTCCGGACCCCAACTTCCCATGGACGCCGCGGTGTCACTGGCGGTCGACGAGGAAGGACGGGTGGTGGCCGCGACCTTGTCCCCGTCGACGGGTCAACTCCTGGTCACCCGACGCAAGGACGAACCCGGACTGGCACTGGAGGCCTGGCGGGAGGCCTGACCGCCGGCCCCTGACCACGGCCCCTCAGGAACCCCCGCCCGTGGCCGGGGACTTCTTCGCCCAGGCCGGGATCGTGGTGTCGTTGCGGAGCGCCTTCCACAGGCCGGAGTCCTGCGGCTGCACCGGTACGACGCGGTTCGGGTCGATCTTGTCGTAGGCGACCGGAAGCATGATCGTCTCCATGCTCGACGGGTCGACGCCGTTCAGACTGCGGCCGAACTCCGCGAGCTTGGTCAGTGAGCCGAGGCCGGAGTCGGTGGTGAGGGCGGCCGTCAGGGTGTCGGCGATCTTGTACGTCTTGGTGGGGCTGCCCAGCAGGTCCTGCTTCTTGATCTCGCTCAACAGGGCGAGCATGAACTGCTGTTGGAGGCCTATCCGGCCGAGGTCGCTGCCGTCGCCTATGCCGTGCCGGGTGCGCACGAACTGCAGCGACTGGGTGCCGTCGAGCTTGTGGGTGCCCTTGGTGATGTTCAGCCCGCTGTTCCTGTCGTGGATGTCCTGGTCGACGGTGACGGTCACCCCGCCGATGGCGTCCACCAGATCCTTGAAGCCGGCGAAGTCGATCTCGACGTAGTGGTCCATGCGGACCCCGGACATCTGCTCCACCGTCTTGACCACACAGGCCGGACCGACCTGGGAGTAGATGGAGTTGAACATCACGCGCTTCGCCGAGGCGACCGTGGAGCCGTCCGACCTGGTGCACTCGGGCCGGGTGACGAGGGTGTCGCGCGGGATGCTCACGGCGACGGCCCTCGTACGGCCCTCGGGTATGTGCATCACCATCGCCGTGTCCGAACGGGCCCCGGAGACATCCGGGTCGGCGACCAGCTTCCCGTTGGCGCCGGCCCGCGAGTCGGAGCCCAGGATCAGGATGTTCTGCCCCGAGGTGGGCAGCTTCGCGGGCCGGTCGTCACCGATCGCCTTGTCGATGTCGACGTGCTTGATGTTGCCGTCGAGATCGCTGTAGATCCAGTAGCCGGTGCCGGCACCGGCCACCACGAGCGCGGCCAGCGAGATCAGGGTCCACTTCAGCACACGGCGCTTGCGGCGCGGCTGCTGAGGCTCCGAGGCACGGCGTCGCGGTCTGCTCGTCTCGGCGGCTGGGGTCGTCATGCGGGTCGGTGTCCTCGTCTCTCGTGCGGCATCGGCGCAGCTCGGGCGTTCGGGAGACCAGCGGCCCGCCCCGGGCGTTGTACGGCAGTGAGCCACATCACGTGACACGCGGGAGCACCGGGGCCTTGTGGGGAAGCCCCTCATGTCCACGCGTCCGTCAGGGCGTCGGCCCCGTGGTCCGGACCCCGGGGAGTGTATGCCGTGTGCATATCATGTGAGAATTCCAGCTCCCCGCAACCAAGTCGGGCATGTCTTGGGGAGTCCGTGATGGTCCTGGGGGCCGATCCATACGCGCCGCGCAGCCGCCCCGTCCCTCCGGGACCGTCGCCGAGGCGCAGCCGCCCTCCGCGACCGGCACCGCCACGGGGCCCTGGCCGGCGCCGGCCAAGGACACCGAACCCACCCCGTACGCCCCCCGCCGCGCTGAACCAAGCCGCGGCCAGGCACCCCCGCCGCATTCGGCGCACCCACACCGACCACGCCCTTGGAACCGTCACACTCATCGCCGCCCGCGGCGACCTGGGCGGGGATCGCGCCGACCGCGTCCCCCGCCCCGGGACCAGCACGCTCATCGCAACCCACGGCACCCTGGGCGGGATCGCGATGGCGCGTCCCCAGCCCCGGAACCGGCACGCTCATCGCCGCCCGCGGCGCCCTGGGCGGGATCGCGATGGCGCGTCCCCCGTCCCGGAACCGGCATACTCGTCGCCACCACGGCGCCCTGGGCGCGCCCGCGCCAACTGAGTCTCCGCCCCCGGGACCGGCACGCTCGTCGCCACCCACGGCGACCTGGGCGGGGCCGCCTACCGGTTCCTCTCCGCCGACGGCCCCTGACGGGAGCTGCCCATCACGGCCCTCCGCGGTGTGCCCACCGCGGCCCTCCGCGGCGCGCCCACCAGGCCCTCGCGGCGGCCTTCGACGCCCTCGGCCGGACCGCGATCACCGTACCCGGCCCGGTTTCCCGCCTCGCGGTCTCCCGCCAAGTGGCGCCTGGGGCGAAGGAGTTCGGGTCCTGGCGGCTGGTCGGCTGAGCCCGACGCCCCCGGTCCGGCGTCCCCGGTCCGGAGGCCCGACGCCCCCGGTCGTAGGCCCGGCGCCACCGATCCGGAGGCCCGCGGCCCTCGGCCGGACCGCGATCACCGTACCCGGCCCGGTTTCCCGCCTCGCGGTCTCCCGCCAAGTGGCGCCTGGGGCGAAGGAGTTCGGGTCCTGGC